>JARKQO010000482.1 GCA_029974855.1 Eubacteriales bacterium | reverse complement strand
GCCAAAGTGACCCCCACGGAGTCGTTGGTGCGGCCGTTGACGGTGACCATTACGTAGGTGAGGGGCCCTGTCTGGCCGATGGCGGCCCGGGGGTTGGGGGCGAAGGGGTCGAACTGGTAATGCTTAGGGATCTCCAGGACCTCTCCGTCCAGCACCAAGGCCGGGCCGAAGAAGAAGCCGTTGACGATCTCATGTTCCGCCTTGAGGGCCTTCAGGCCCTCCTTCTGAATGTCGTGGCCGTAGCGCAGGATGTGGAAATCACCCCACTCGTCCACCAGCAGCAAATCCATGTTCTTGCTGGTCTTTTCCCGGTACACCTCTCCCTGGCGCACGATGTACCCGGCCAGGGTCTTGGGGTAGTAATCCCCGTTGACGGCCACCACGGCGTTATGATTGCGGGCCATGCGGCTGGGCTGGTTGGTGCGGTCCGAGTCGATTTTACTGCCCGCGTAGGCGGTGCGCAGCTGGGAGGCGGTGGCGATTTTCACCCGGGCCACGGACACCACGCTGTCAAACTGGCGGAACTGCTCCATTTCCACGATGATGGTATCGTCCCGGTAGCCGTTTTCGGTGAAGTTGGCCTCCACGGGGGCCCGGCCCGGGCTGTTGTCAATGGGCAAGGCGGAGATGTCGTTCACCGGCAGGATGTCGCTCATGCCGGAGGAAGCCAGCACCGCCGCGGGCTTCAAGGCGGCCCAGTCCGGGCCCTGGCCGGGGCTTTCGCTGGAAAAATCCTCCGCGAAGTCCTCCGCAAAATCCTCCTCTCCGGCGGCGGCGTCCAGGTAGGCCCGCTTGGCCTGGCCGGTGATGGCCCCGGAGGGAAGCAAAAAGGGTAAAGACAGGAGCATCAACGCCACCAGCAAGGACATCAGCGCCACGCTTGTTTTGGAAAGCCGCATTGTCAAACCGTCCTTTCATTCAGGGGAGTTTACAGCAAAAGGCGGGAAATTGCCATATTTCCGCATCCTGATTATACATCAAGCCCCTGGGCAGGGCAAGCTTGCATTTCCCCTCTCCCTGTGCTACAACTAAGCATAGTGCGCCGATTCGTTTTTTTGCATCCCCCATTTTTTGACGCAGAAGGAGTCCTTTTTCATGCCCAAGCCCCTGACGGCGGAGGAGAAGCACCGCAAGATGATGGAAACCAGCATCCCCAAGCTGGTGTTTAACTTAGCCATTCCCACCATCACCAGCACCTTGGTGAGCTCTTTGTACAACATGGCGGACACCTATTTTGTGGGCCTGATGAGCTCCGCCAGCGCCACCGCCGGGGTGGGGGTGGTGTTCCCCCTGATGGCGCTGCTGCAGGCCGTGGGCTTTATGTTTGGCCATGGGTCCGGCAACCACATGTCCCGGAGCTTGGGGGCCCAGGATGGGGAGAGCGCGGAGCGGATGGCCTCCACGGGCTTTTTTACTTCCCTGATCGCCGGGGCGGTGATCGGGGCCCTGGGGCTGCTTTTTTTGAAGCCCCTGGCCTTTTTGCTGGGCTCCACCCCCACCATCGCCCCCCACGCCATGGAATACATGCTCTACATTTTGATCGGCGCCCCCTGGTTTGTGAGCAGCCTGGTGCTGAACAACCAGCTGCGCTTTCAGGGCAGCGCCTTTTACAGCATGATCGGCATCACCGCCGGGGCGGTTTTGAACGTGGCCCTGGACCCGCTGTTCATCTTCGTGTTCAAGATGGGGGTGGCCGGCGCGGCTTTGGCTACTATGCTCAGCCAGGTGGTGAGCTTTGTGCTGCTGCTGCTGGGCACCCGCCGGGGGGGCAACATCCCCATCCGGTTCCGTTCCTTTGCCCCCAGCCGGGAGAGGTACCGGGAGATCATGCGGGGCGGGGTCCCCTCTTTGTTCCGCCAGGGGCTGGCCAGCGTGGCCATCATGCTGCTGAACGCGGCGGCGGCGGGTTTTGGGGACGCGGCGGTGGCGGCCATGAGCATCGTAAGCCGGGTGACTCAGTTTTTGGGCTCCGCGGTGATCGGCTTTGGGCAGGGGTTCCAGCCCGTGTGCGGGTTCAATTACGGGGCCGGCCGCTATGACCGGGTGCGGGAGGCCTTTTGGTTTTGCGTGAAGGTCTGCTTTTTCTTTTTGCTGGGGATCAGCGCTTTGGCCATGGCCTTTGCGCCCCAGGTGATCTGGGTGTTTTTGATGGACGACCCGGAGGTAATCCGCATCGGGGCCGGGGCGTTGCGGCTGCAATGCGCCGCCTTGCCCCTGTTTTCCTTTGTGATCGTCAGCAACATGATGCTCCAGACCATGGGCCTGGCTGGAAAGGCCTCGCTGCTGGCGGCGGCTCGGCAGGGGCTGTTCCTGATCCCGGCGGTGCTGATTCTGCCTAGGCTCACGGGGCTTTTGGGGGTACAGATGAGCCAGCCGGTGGCGGACGTGCTGTCCTTCCTGCTGGCGCTGCCGGTGACCTTGGGGGTGCTGAGGGAGCTGAAGGAAGGCCGGGGCTGCGCTTTGTCCCCCAAGGAGTCCGCCCCCCGCTAAAAGGAGAAACCAAAAGCGGCCAACCCGCTTCCCAGGGAGAAGGTTGGCCGCTTTGTGCGGTTTGCTGGGGCGCTTTACCGGAGCCCGGCGCTCTTGCGCATGACCTTGGCCAGGCGCGGGCCGATGAGCAGGGCGATGACGATGCAGATCAAGGCTTCAGGCAGCATGTAGGAGCCGTTGTACACGATGCTGTACCATAGCGGGTTCTGATCCCCGGCATACTCCGCGAAGAACAAAACGCCGCTAAGCACGGAGCACAAAAAGCGCGCAAAAGAACCCAGGGCTACGCCCAGGGGCAGGAAAAGCCTTTCCTGCTCTGCTTTTTTGCTGCCGATTCCCGCCAGCCCCAGCAGGCCAAAGGCCAGCAAATAATCCAGAACCACCTGATACGCCGCAAAGAGGGGGGAGATGGGCAGCAAGGACGGGGTCTGCAGAAACTGCAAAACGCCATAGGCCAGCCCAGTCATGATCCCGGGACCCATGCCAAAGGCATGAGCGAAGAGCATCAGCGGCAGCATGCTGGCCGGGGTGATGCTGCCCCCCTGGGGCATACGGAACAGGCGGATGTTGCTGAGCAAAAAGCTCAGGGCGATGGCCAAGGCCGCGAAGGCCAACGTGGAAGCGTTCCAGCGCCCCTTGCCCTTGCCCACCACCAGCAGCACCACCCCCAGGGCAGCCAGGGCCGCCAAGGCGATCCACGTGGACACGCTGATTTCCGCAAGCTTGGAGAACATAATAAACCTCTCCTTTCAAAATGGGAATGAAAAACCCGCAACCGGCATGTTGCGGGAAGAGGACGCGGCCTGGGCCGCCGAAAGCATTGCTTTCGTCCGCTTCCCTACGGTAGGATGACCTACACAGGTTCCAAGGGTCGGGCTTGCGCCCCTCTCAGCAGGAAGGCCGACTGGCCTCCTACCCCCCTAGCGGTGGATGGGATTTTCGTGTATGATGGTACCAGAGAAAACCTCGTTTGTCAAGGAGAGGAAAGGCATGAACCACTTTTACGCATACATCAACCGTTTGAAGCTGATCCGCCGCTGGGGCCTGATGCACAACACCGTGCCGGAAAACGACATGGAGCACAGCATGCAAGCGGCCCTGATCGCTCACGGCCTGGCGGTGCTGGGCAAGACCCGGCACCAGCGGGATATCGACCCGGAGCGGGTGCTGGCCCTGGCTTTGTACCACGACGCGGGAGAGGTGATCACCGGGGATTTGCCCACGCCGGTGAAGTACCAAAACCCCAGCATCCAGGACGCGTACCAGGACCTGGAGGCCCTGGCCAACCGGCAGCTGCTGAACATGCTGCCCGGGGACATGCGGCAGCACTACCGCCCCTATCTAGTACCGGACGAAAAGTGTTACGAATACCGGCTGGTAAAGGCCGCGGACCGCATCTGCGCGTACCTGAAATGCGTGGAGGAGCAGAAGATGGGCAACCGGGAGTTTGACCAGGCCAAGCTCACCATCACCGACAGCATTAACAGCAATCCCCTCCCCGAGGTCCACGAGTTCATGCGGGAGTTCGTGCCCAGCTTCTCGCTTTCTTTGGATGAGTTGAGCAGATTGCCCGGGAACGAGGGGTAACGGGGACGGGGGGAGGTACGGGGGAACGGACGAGGCGCAAGGGGCGCTGCCCCTTGCATCCCCGCCAGGGACTTCGTCCCTGGACCCGTCATTGGCAGCGCCTTGCGCTGCCAACGGTTTTATTTGGTGCGGATGGGCGTGAAATAGAAAAGCCCACCGACACCTGGGCCGATGGGGATAAGAGAAATCATAACAGCACAACCATTGTCCTCTAGCAATCATACACCTTAAACATGAATGTCTTCCCAAAAAAGTCAATCACTTTTTCGTGGGAAAACTGAAATCCCGCCTTCTCCAGGGTCCTCCAGGAGGGGATATTGCTTTTCTTCGCCAAACCATACAGGGTGCTTACCCCCATGGTTTCCTTGGCCCAGCCCACGAAGGGGGCAAGGGCCTCAGCGGCATACCCATGCCCCTGATGGGCTTCACAAATGGCATATCCTACCTCGATGCCCTCCGGAATGGGGCAGAGCAAAATATCCCCGATCAAGGTTCCGGTTTCCTTTAATTCGATGGCATACACCAAGGGATATTTCTTTTCGGCGTAGTTTTGGATGCACATGCTCACTTGCTTTGCCGCGTCTTCCCAGGTCTCGAAAACCTCATCGGGCAATTCGACCCGTTTGCAAGGCTCCTGGCTGTACTGCATCACCAAAAGCGTGTCATCCTTCGTAAACCCCCGTATCTTTAGCCTTTCGGTCTCAAAAATCATCCTATTACGCCCATTCTCATTTGTATCCAAAGGCGGGTCCAGGGCATAGCCCTGGCAGGGATGCAAGGGGCGGAGCCCCTTGCGCTCCGTCCGTTCCTCCCCCCCGTCCCCGTCCTACCGCCCCAGCAGCCGCTTTCTCCCGTCGTCCAGAAACTGCCCCAGGTCCTGCATATTCTCCAGAGCCCGGCCACAGCCCATGACCACGTTGTTCTGGGGGTCCTCGGCGCAGGAGCAGGGGACTTTCAGGGCATCGGCGATGGCCTCGCAGAGGCCGAACATCTCCGCGCCGCCACCGGTGAGCAAAATGCCGTATTCAAAGATATCGGCGGCCAGCTCGGCGGGGGTGTGTTCCAGCACGCCGTGGATGCTTTCGATGAGCTGCTGGAGGGGCTCGTCAATGGCCTCGGTGATGTCGTCGCTGGTGATGCGCATGGTCTTGGGCAGGCCGGTGATGAGGTTGCGGCCCGTGACCTCCATGTAGAGCTGGTCGGAGCGGGGGATGGCGGAGCCGATGTTGATTTTCAGCTCCTCGGCGGTGCGCTCCCCGATGAGCAGGTTGTGCTTGCGGCGCAGGTGGCGGATGATGGCGTCGTCGAAGCGGTCTCCGCCGGTTTTGGCGCAATCGCTGACCACCACCTTGCCAAAGGACAGCACGGCGATGTCGCTGACCCCGGCGCTGATGTCCACGATCATGGTGCCGTAGGCCTCGTCAATGGGCAGGCCCGCCCCCAGGGCAGCTGCCAGGGTGCGGTCCAGCAGCTGGGTGCGGCGCATGCCCGCGTCGAACATGGTGGAGATGACGGAGCGCTTCTCCATTTCGTTGACGGAGGTGGGCAAGGACAACACGGCCCGGGGCCGGGCGAACATGCGCTTGCCCACGGCTTTGAGCACAAAACCCTTGAGCATGAAGCTCACCAGCTCATAGTCGGAGATCACGCCCTCCCGCAGGGGGCGGATGGCCAGGATGTTGCTGGGGGTGCGGCCGATCATGCGGCGGGCCTCGTCGCCAAAGGCCAGGATGTCCCGGGAGTCCCGGTCAATGGCCACAACGGTAGGCTCCCGTAACACAATCCCTTTTCCCTTCATGTAGATCAGGATATTGGATGTGCCCAGGTCAATGCCGATATCGTTGCTGGCTGCCATGCTTCGCTCTCTACCCCTTTTGCGGTTCAGTTCCTTTTGCGGTTCGTTGCCCGCCCCGGGGGGGCGTGCAAAGCTGTATTCGCCGCCAGTTGTGGAAATCCTTCTTTCACCCGCCGCGCCGCCGCTCCCGGTACTTGTGGCGGGTGGCCTCGCCGCCCCGCAAATGGCGGACGGACTTGTTGTAGAGCAGCACCCGCTGCACTTCGGTGGCCAAGGCGCTCTGTACCAAGGGTAGCCTCTCCCCCATGTCCTTATGCACGGAGGACTTGCTCACCCCGAATTTCGCCGCGGCAGCCCGTACCGTGGCCCCTGTTTCCACAATGTATTGCCCGATGTGGATGCATCTTTCGGCAATATGGTCATGCATGGATATCCCCCCAAGCGTTTTGGAAAGGATATGCCAGCAAAGGTGCGGATAGGCATGGGGATCAAAAAGCTAGGCGTAATCCACCCGGGTGAGCTCCAGCCCCGACGGGGGGGCGGTGACGCCCAAGGAGAGGCGGTTTTTGGTGTCCAGGGCCCGGGCAAAGGCGGTGGGGGGCAGCTTGCCCTGGCCGATCTGGATCAAAGTTCCGGCGATGATACGCACCATGTTGTACAAAAAGGCGTTGCCGGAAACGGTGAGGGTCAGCCAGGGGCCCTCCTGGGTAAGGGCCGCCTCATGGAGGGTGCGGAAAGTGGTTTTGGCGGTGCCCCCGGCAGCCTGAAAGGCGGCAAAATCGTGGGTTCCCAGCAGAGGGGGGAGGCTGCGGACCATGGCGTCCAAATCCAGGGGCTGGGGCACATGGGCGCAGAGGTGGCGGTACAGGGCGCTGGCGTGGGGAGCGTTGTAGATGCGGTAGGTGTAGAGCTTGGCCTTGGCGTCAAAGCGGGCGTGGAAGCGCCCGTCCACCTCCTTCCCTTCCAGGGCCCGGATGTCCCGGGGCAGGCAGGCATTGAGGGCATAGGGGTATTTCTCCGGGGGGATGCGGGAGGCGGTGTCAAAATGGGCCCGCTGGCCCAAAGCATGGACCCCCGCGTCGGTACGGCTGGCCCCGGTGACCCGGATGGGCTCCCCGGTGAGCTTTAGCAGGGCTTTCTCCAGGCATTGCTGGATGGAGGGGGCGTTGTGCTGTATCTGCCAGCCCCCGTAGCCGGTACCGTCGTAGCTGAGGGTGAGCAAAATCCGCCGGGTGTTGGCGGGGGCGGGCTCCTTTTGGATGGGGGGCAAGGCCTGGGGCGCGGTCATGGCAGCAGCAGCCCCCCGGCGATCACCAGGCCCAAAGCGGCCAAAGTGACGGCCAGGGCTTGGAAGTCCGGAGGGGTATAGCGCAGCACCCGCAGGCGGGTACGGCCCTCGCCCCCGTGGTAGCAGCGGGCCTCCATAGCCATGGCCAAATCCCCGGCGTGGCGGAAGGCGCTGACAAACAGGGGCACCAGCAGCGGCACCATGGCCTTGGCCCGGCGCAGCAGGTTGCCGCTTTCAAAGTCCGCGCCCCGGGCCATCTGGGCCTTGGTGATCTTGTCCGTCTCCTCGATCAAGGTGGGGATAAAGCGCAGGGCGATGGTCATCATCATGGCCAGCTCGTGGGAGGGAAAGCGGATGACCTTCAGGGGCTTTAGCAGCATCTCAATGCCGTCGCTGAGGGACACCGGGGAGGTGGTGAGGGTCAGCACCGAGGTGCCCACCACCAGAAACACCAGCCGCATGCTGAAATGCAAGGCGGTGAGGAAGCCCTCCTGGGTGATCTGGAGAAAACCCCACTGGAGCCATACGGTGGTGCCGGCGGAGAAGAACAGGTTCAGCACAAAGGTGAGGATCAGCAAAAAGCGCAGGGGCTTCACGGATTTCAGCATCTGCCGGAAGCTGAGCCCAGCCAGCCGGGAGGCCAGGGCCATGTACAGCAGGGGAAAGAGGTACCACACCGGGCTTTTCACGCAGAACACCATGGCGATGTACAAAGCGGTGAGGATGATCTTCATCCGTGGGTCCAGGCGGTGTACCACGGTATTGCCGGGCATGTACTGCCCCAAAGTAATGTCTTTGAGCATCAGCGGTTCACCTCCTGGGAGGCGGGATCGGCGGAACCCTCATCTTTATGCGAAAGGGGCCTCAGGCCCCTCAGGCCCCCCCGCAGGCGCAGCAGGTGCTCCCGCACCTCTTCCAGGGTATATAAATCCCCGGGGAGGTCAAAGCCCTGGGCGATGAGGGCATGGGTCAGCTCCGCCGCCTGGGGTACCCCCAAGCCGATGGATTTCAGCAGGTCCTCCTGCTGGAAAACCTCCCGGGGGGTGCCGGTCATCACCAAAGTCCCGGCGCTCATCACCACTAGGCGGGTAGCCAAGGAGGCGATGTCGTCCATGTTGTGGCTCACCATGATCACCGTGAGCCCTCCCTGGGCGTGCAAGGCCCGGATCATCTCCAAAATGCCGGTGCGCCCCGCCGGGTCCAGCCCGGCGGAGGGCTCGTCCAAAATCAGCACCTTGGGGCGCATGGCCAGGACCCCGGCGATGGCTACCCGGCGCATCTGCCCGCCGCTGAGCTCAAAGGGGGAGCGCTCCCCAATGGCATCGTAGTCCAGCCCCACCAAAATACAGGCCTCCTTGACCCGCAGGCCGATCTCCTCTTTGTCCAGGCCCATGTTTTTGGGCCCGAAGGCGATATCCTTGGCTACGGTTTCCTCAAAAAGCTGATGCTCCGGATATTGGAACACCAGGCCTACCTTTTTGCGCACGTCCAGCAGCCGGACCCCCTTCCCAGTGATGTCCAGCCCGTCCACCACCACCCGGCCCTGGCTGGGCTTCAGCAGGCCGTTCAGGTGCTGCACCAAGGTGGTTTTGCCGGAGCCCGTATGCCCCAGCACCCCGATGAACTCCCCGTCCTGGATGGTGAGGTTGATGTCGTGGATGGCCACGTTAGAAAAGGGGCTTCCGGGGAGGTAGGTATGGGACAGATGCTCTATTTGGATGGGCATAGAATTCTTTTCAGCTCCTTCACCATATCCGGTACGGTCAGGATGTCCCCGACCAGGTCCAGGCCCGCCCGGCGCAGCTCCCCGGCCAGCTCCGCCATGGGGGGTACGTCCAGCCCCAGAGCCTTGATCTCCTCCACCCGGGAAAAGACCTGGCCCGGGGCGCCATCCATGGCGACGGTCCCCTGGCTTAACACCACCACCCGGTCCGCCTGGGCGGCTTCCTCCATGAAATGGGTGATCCATACCACGGTGATGCCCTTGTCCCGGTTCAGCTTGAGCACGGTGGCCAGCACTTCGGCCCGGCCTGTGGGGTCCAGCATGGCGGTGGCCTCGTCCAGGATCATGATATCTGGCTCCATGGCCAGCACCCCGGCCACGGCCACCCGCTGATTCTGGCCGCCGCTGAGCATATGGGGGGCGGCGT
>JARKQO010000473.1 GCA_029974855.1 Eubacteriales bacterium | reverse complement strand
ACCGCATCGCGGTGGCTTCGCCCAGCTGCGCCAGCGTCATGGTGATGGCGGCGGTCAGCGTGGTCTTGCCATGATCGACGTGTCCGATGGTGCCGACGTTTACGTGCGGCTTGTTCCGCTCAAATTTTGCCTTGGCCATGGTGAAATACCCTCCTTCAAATCGTAAACCGTGATCCGGTGGTGTCATGCGGTTGGAGCGGGTGATGGGAATCGAACCCACGTAGCTAGCTTGGGAAGCTAGAACTCTACCATTGAGCTACACCCGCATGTCCGCATTCATGTCCCAACCAGACATGGGATATTGTAACGGTTTTGTCCTGGATTGTCAACCGTTATTTCCATGCGCAAACGGTCGGGGAAGCCCGGGGGGCACACAGAGCTCAAATCCAAGGGAATACAGGAAAGACACGGCCTTGGGGGGCCGCACCGGGCTCCCTTCAGGCGGGCGCCACCGTAAGAAGCGGCGGGGCAAAGCGCTCCCGCAGGCTGGCAAAGGGAACCAAAGGGGCCGCCAGCCAGGCCTTTTTCAGGGCCTCCTCCCGCAGGATCACGGGCATGCGGTGATGGTAGGGGGCCATCTGCCCGTCGGCGGCCTGGGTCAAAATGGCGAAGCCCTCGTACCCGCCCCCCTCAAAGCCGCCGGAGAAGCTGCCGTACAGCCCCGCCAGGTACATCAGCTCCCCTGGCCCCGCATCCTTTAATAGGAAGGCGAATTTCTCCTTGGTCTTGGCCCCGGAGGGGCTGCGCCGCCACTCGTAAAAGCCGCTGGCAGGCACCAGGCAGCGCCGCTCCTGGGCCGCCCGCTGGAACATGGGGGTGACCTCCGCCTTTTCGCTGCGGCTGTTGATCACCAGGCCCTTGGCCCCCACCCGGGGGAAGCCCCAGCGCAGGGGCTTTACCGTAAAGCCGCCTCCCTCTTTGGGGAGGATCACCGGAGCCATCTGGGAGGGGAACACCTCTCCCAGGGCCACCTGGGCCACCAGGTCTGTGGGGCCCCGGTTCAGCTCCTCCAGAATCACCCGCAGCTTCTGGGGCCCATCGGGTTCCGGGTCCAGAAAATACCGTCCGCACATGGTGCTTCCCTCCTAGAAGAACAGCGCCCGGATGTCCTCCTCGGTGAGGCTGGACAGGGCCGTTTCCCCGGCCAGCACCACCTGGTCGAAGATGGCCCGCTTGCGCTTGCTGAGATCCGTCACCTTTTCCTCGATGGTATCCTTGGCGATGAGGCGCAGCACGTCCACATCCCGGGTCTGGCCGATGCGGTGGGCCCGGTCCGTGGCCTGGTCCTCGGTGGCGGGGTTCCACCAGGGATCGTAATGGATCACCAAATTGGCCCCGGTGAGGTTCAGCCCCGTGCCCCCGGCCTTCAGGGAGATCAAAAACACCTGGCCCTCCCCGCCGTTGAAGCGGTCGCACAGCTCCTGGCGCAGGCTGGGCTTGGTTTCCCCGTCCAGGTAGAGGGTGCGCACCCCCTCCCGGTTCAGCCGCTTGCGGATTAGCTGTAGCATGCCCACAAACTGGGAAAATACCAGCATGCGCCGCTTCTCCCCCAGAGCGGAGTGGACGGTTTGCACCAGTAGCTCCATCTTGCCGCTGGTTCCCTCGTAGTCCGGCAAAAACAACTTGGGATGGCAGCAGACCTGCCGCAGCTTCAAGAGGACGCTTAACACCTGCATCCGGGCCTTGGGCAAAGCCCCCTGCTTTAGGGCCTCGTCCACATGGAGCCGCAAAGTGCCCAGCAGCTGGCGGTACACCGCGTCCTGCTCCGGGGTCATGGCGGCGTACAGGCTCTGCTCGTTCTTTTGGGGCAGGTCCGCCAGCACCTCCTTTTTCAGGCGGCGCATCAAAAAGGGGCGGATCCGCTCCTGAAGCTCCTCCATCCGCTCCCCGCCGCCGTAGCGCCGCAGGAAGGTGGCCTGGGCGCCCAGATACCCAGGCAGCACAAAGTCGAAGATGCTCCACAGCTCCCCGGTGTGGTTTTCCATGGGGGTGCCGGTGAGGGCCACCCGCACCTGGGCGGTGAGCTCCTTGGCGGCGGCGGCCCCCAGGCTCTGGGCGTTTTTCACGAACTGGGCCTCGTCCAAAATGGCGAAGCGCAGGGGGATATCCCGGAGCAGGTCGATGTCCCGGCGCAGCAGGGGATAGCTGGTGAGGATCACGTCCACCTCATCGTCCTCCTTGGCGCTTTCCACGGCCTGCCGCCGTTCCTCCCGCTGGCCGCCGATGAGCCGCACCACCAGGCTTTCGTCAAAGCGCTTGAACTCCGCCAGCCAATGGTACACCAAGGAGGTGGGGGTGACGATGATGCTTTTTTGCCGCCCGTTTTTCCGCCGGGCGGCGGAAAGGGCGGCGATGACCTGGACGGTTTTGCCCAGGCCCATCTCGTCCGCCAAAATGCCCCCCATCCGGGCTTCGTACAAAGACAGCAGCCAGCCCGTGCCCCGGCGCTGGTAGGGCACCAGCTTTTTCAGCAGCCGGGGGGGAACGTATTGCTCCGCCTGGGACACGGTGTCCGCCAGGGCGTTCATGGCCTGCTCCACCTGTTCGTCCGCCTGGGCCTCCACCCCTGCCAGGCGCAGCATGCTGACCATGTAGGCGGCCCGGTAGGCGGTAAAGTACAGCTCCCGGGCGTCCTCCTCCCGGCGGGGATCGTCCAAAGCGGCGGCGTCCAGCAGCTCCTGGGCGATGGGGGCCAAGGCGGCCATCTCCCGGATGTCCAAAAACTCCCCGGTTTTCAGGCGCACATAGTGCTGCCGGTCCCGGATGGCCGTGAGCAAGGGCAACATCTCCGGGGCCTCCCCGCTTTCCTCCAGCAAGGTGAACACCAGCCTGCCGTCCCGCATGTGGAAGGCGGCCCGGCCTGTGAAGCGGCGGGGCTTGATCTTTTCAAAGGAGGTGGAGGCATAGACCTCGCACTTTTTGCTGAGCTCCTGTACCCCCTGGGTGCAGAAGGCCAGAATGTCCTTGGCGCGGCGCAGCAAAATCCGCTGGCCCCGCACCACGAAGCCCGCGTTGGAGAAGAAGTCCAGCAAGGCGCTTTCCGCCCGGCCATCCCGCAGGAGCAGCTTGCCGGGGGGGAGGGCCGGGGCTTGCGGAGCGGGGACGGGGGTTGCGCCTGGCAAGGAAAGCTGGGGGCTTTGTTCCGCAGGGCCTTCCTCCAAAGCGTCCTCCCCCCCAGCCGGGCCGCTTTGGCCGGAAAAGGGCAGCAGCACCACATCCCCGTACCAGAACTCCGACCTGGCTTCCACGTTTCCCTCCACCAGATCCAGGTACACCTTGGGGCGGAAGGGGGCGGTGATCAGCCGGGCGCTGAGCTCCGGGGAGGGCAGCACCGTGCCCACGGTGGACAGGGCCGGCAGCAGCGTGGAGAGGATTTCCTCCGCCTGGGCGGCGTCATAGCGAAAGCGGCTGCCCTCCGTCAGCAATAGCTGGCACACCCGGGCCTGGACCCCGTGCAGGTGCACAATCTTACCCTCGCAAAGCAAATACCGGGCGTCCGGGGTGATCAGCCGCAGGGCGTCGATTCCCTCCGCCGCCACCTCCAGCTCCCCCAAAGCCAAAGACACCGTGAAGCACAAAGGCAGCTCCACCGTGCGGATGCCCCCGTGGGGCTGCTTCAGGGAGCCCTCCAGCAAGGTGAAGGGATGGGTTTCCAGATACCGGAGAATGCTTTGCAAAAAAGCCCCGGACAGGAGCACGTAGCGCCCTTCGCTGGGAGGGGCGCAGGGGGGCTCCTCCTCCCGGGGGTCCTCCTGGTCCTCCTGGGGAGCCTTGGGGCGGATATGGGCCAGCAAAATGGACAGCAGGCGCTCGTCCTCCTTGGCAAAGCGCATCTGGGTGGGCAGGTAGGAAAAGCGGGGAGACAGCGGAAGTGGCAGCCCCTGGGTATAGCAGGCCAGCAGCTCCGGCAGGCTCCTGATGGCGTACAGCCGCTCCTGCCCCAGGCTGAGCCCCAGGCCCAGGCGTCCGTCGGGAAACAGCCGCAGCCAGATGGCCAGGCGCACGTTTTCGCTGCCGGGCATGGCGCGGCTGAGGGCCGCCAGCATCTTCTGCCCCAAGGTCAGGCCCTGGGTTTGGGCCAGCCTGTGCAAGGCCCCGTCCTCCCGGGCGGCAAACAGCGCCGCCACCACATGGGCGCAGGGCAGGTTCCCCTTGCCGCAGGAGCAGCGGGGCTCGCCCTGGGCCGGCAGCGCCACCGTCCGGGCCGGGGACGTACCCACCCGCAGCAGCAGTTCGTCCCCCTCCCGGGCCAGGAGGGAAACGCTTCCGCGACGAAAAATCGCCTCCCCCTCCAGGTATCCGGGGGAAGCCTGATCCAAGGACCCAAGGGTGTCGGGCATGGAAACCTCCTCAAAAACCCTAGTCAGTTAGAGTTCTCGTTTTGCGCCGGACTTTCCTGCCCCGCCTAAGGTTTTTGACTTGTAAAAAAGGATGCATAGCGGCCTCGGATGCGGGCATGCTATGGGTGAAACGGCAATCAAGCAAACGGTCGGACACACGCCTGGGGCTTTTGAATGGAAAGTGCCAACCTGTCTGCTTGGGCAGTACAGTGAACGATGATGTGATGTGTGACGATGTTGATCATTGCGTGATGTTCCTGAAGCGTAGACGCTACCGTGAAGGTCTATTCCTTTCGATGATTGACGTTTCCAACAGCCTGGGGATTTTTTCCCCAGGCTGCTTGCGTGTAATTTAGGAAGCGAAAGCTTTTACCTTCCCCCGGCCTCAAACCGCACCATCCGGTAGTAGGTTTTGGCGGTGCGCAGGTACACCGCGGTGTACACCGCCGCGATGCCCGCCGCGGCCAAAAAGGTGTTCAGGGCGATGTAGGGCGCGTCTGCCAGGCTCAGGCCCCGGAGCATCAGAATGATCATGTGCAAGGAGCCCGCCACATGGCACAGGGCCACTGCCAAAGGAAGGAAGAACACCAGCAGAATCTGGGTCCGCACCGTGGCCTTCACCTCTTTGGCGCTCATGCCCACCTGCTGCAAGATCAGGAAGCGGTCATGGTCCTGGTAGCCCTCGCTGATCTGCTTGAAGTAGATGATGAGGGCCGTGGCCATCATGAACAGCAGCCCCAGGAAAACCCCTACATACAGGAACCCGCCGTAGAGGGTTTGGAGGGAAAGCCGCATGGCTTCCTTGTGGGCCAGGCGGATCGTCTGGCCTTCCGGCAAATGGTTCTTCACAGCCTGGAGATAGGCCTCCTGCCGTACCAAATCCCCCTCCAGGCCCATTTGCACGATGTAGTCCTTGGAAGGGAAGTCCTCCGGCTCCAGGCCCAAGGTGGTCAGGAAAGCCCCTATGGCGGCCTCGTCCCGAAATACCAGGCATGCCGGGGTGGTCATATAGGAAAGGCTGATGGAGGCCTGGAAGGCAGGGGAAGGCAAAGGCACAAAGCCGGTGGCGGCGCCGCCTTCCCCCAGCAGGGCCGGGGCCGGGATCCCCTGGGTCCACCAGCCCGCCGCGCCCTGGGGCAAAGCGAAGGGTTCCCCTTGCAAGGCGAAAAAGGTATCCTGGGTGATCAGGTAGGCCTCCTGGAGGTAAGAGAGGGCGTTGAGGCCCGTCTGGGAAAAGTGCTTGGGGGCCAAGGTCAGCCGCCCGTTTTCCAGCCGGAAGGTGATTTGCCTGCTTTCAAAGGCTTTCAGATCCCGCAGGGGCATGCCTTCCTCCAGGGCGGCGGCCTGAACGGCGGCCTGGATTTCCTCCATCTCCTGGGGGCCGGAGGCATAGTAGGCCAGGTCGTTGGGAAAGAGCTGGCTGAGGGCCCGCTCGGAGCCATTGTACAGGGCCACGGTGGTCCCCACGGTCACCATGGCCATGGTGCAGAGGATGGCGATGCTGGCAAGGCCCGCCGCGTTTTGCTTCATCCGGTAGAGCATACCGGACACGGTGATGAAGTGCCTGGACCGGTAGAAGAACCGGCGGTTGCTTTTCAAAAGCTTCAGCACCGTCAGGCTCCCGGCCATGAACAGGCAGTAGGTGCCGATGATCACCAGGATTACGGCGATGAAGAACAGGGTGATGGCGGACATGGGGTCCCGGACCCATTGGGCCAGCGCATAACCCGCCCCCATGGCCGCCACCCCCACCACCGCCAGGGGCCAGCGGGAGGAGGGCTCCTTTTCTCCCACCTGGGAGCCCTGGAGCAGCGCCAGGGGATTCACCGAGCGCACCTGATGGGAATTGTACAGCTTCAGCAGGAAAAACAGGGCCGCGAAAAGCAAGGCCGTGCAACCCAGGGCATAGGGGTTGGGGCCTACCTCCAGGGGTACAGGAAGGCGCAGCAGCAGCCCCGCCAGCAGGTACAACAGCCTTGACAGCAGCAGCCCCAGGCCCAGGCCCAGCACCATGGCCGCCAGATAGCACAGGTCCATCTCCCGGCGTAGAACTTTGGCAATATGCCTTTTTTCCATGCCCAGCACCGCGTACAGCCCCAGCTCCTTCTTGCGGCGCTTGATGAGGAAGCTGTTGGCGTAAAACAGGAAGATGGCCGCAAAGAGGCAGACGATGATCAGGCCCAGGGCCAGGATAAAGGGAAAGACCATGGCCCCGGCTATTTGGGCCAGGCCCCGGTTCAGCGCCATGGAGCTGAAGGAGTACACGGTGAAGGTCAGCAGCAAACAGGCCAGCAGGAAGGGGAAATAGCTGCCCCGGTTTTTCCACAGGTTGCCCCAGGCCAGGCGCAGGTACAGCAGCTTAGGCACCGGCCTCACCTCCGTCCGACAGGGCGGTGAGGGTGGCCAGAATCTGCTGGAAGAACTGCTCCCTTGGGTTGTCGCCCCGGTACATCTGGTTGAACAGCCGCCCATCCTTGATGAACAGCACCCGGGAGGCATGGCTGGCGGCCTGGGCGCTGTGGGTCACCATCAGCACGGTCTGGCCCATGGCATGGATCTCCTGAAACATGCGCATGAGGCGGGTGGCGGCCTTGCTGTCCAGGGCCCCGGTGGGCTCGTCCGCCAGGAGGATGCGGGGCTGGGTGATCAAAGCCCGGGCCACGGCGGTGCGCTGCTTTTGCCCGCCGGAGATTTCGTAGGGAAATTTGCGCAGCAGCTCTCCCAGGCCCAGCTGCTCCACCAAAGGGGCCAGCCGCTTTTCCATCTCCTCCAGGGGCCTGTTTTGGAGCACCAAGGGCAGCAAGATGTTGTCCTTCACGCTAAAGGTGTCCAGCAGGTTGAAATCCTGAAACACAAAGCCCAGCTTGTCCCGGCGGAAGGCCGCCTTGGCCCCCTCGGGAATTTCGGCAAAGTCCTTGTCCTCCAAGGATACGCTGCCGCCGGTGGGCCGGTCCAGGGCCGCCAGAATATTCAGCAAGGTGGTCTTGCCGCTGCCGCTTTCCCCCATGATGGCCACGAACTCCCCGGCCTCCACCTGGAAGCTCACATCCGCCAGGGCCTGGGCCTTCTGGCCCCCAAAGCGGGTGGTGTAGATTTTTTGAAGGTTTCTGATGTCCAGCAATACCATGGAATTCATCCTTTCCGCCCAGATGTGGGACGATCCACAGTATACCGCCTTTGGGCAAAAGTTGCCCTCGAATTGCCTTACAGAGGGGACGCCGCGGCTTACATTTTTGTAAGGGAGGGAAAACCGCCACTTCAGAAGGCCTCAAAATCCTCCCGGCGCATATCCACCGTGACGGTGGTGCCCTCCCCCTGGCGGGAGGCGAGGGAAATCCGGTGCCCCAGCCCCAGGCAG
The DNA here is from genome assembly GCA_029974855.1 of Eubacteriales bacterium. The sequence continues at coordinate 181 of JARKQO010000473.1, read as the reverse complement.
GTTTGCTTGCACAGGTACAGCCCGATGCCGGTGCTCTTTTCCCCGGCCCGGCCCGTGTGGCCGGTGAAGCCCCGCTCAAAAACCCGGGGCACATCCTCGGCCCGGATGCCGATTCCTTCTTCCGCGATGGTGAGCACCTGTGGGGCGGCCAGGGCCACGGTGACACGGCCCCCCTCGGGCT
>JARKQO010000458.1 GCA_029974855.1 Eubacteriales bacterium | reverse complement strand
ATACATCACCAGGTCGATGTCCTCGTCATCCAACAGGCCCAGGCTGCGCAGCATTTCCAGCTGGTTGGCCGTCACCCTCTCCCGGGCCAGCACGATGTTCTGGCCCTGCTTGTAGATCACGGGCTCCACCGAGGCCCGGGCCTCCTCCTGGAGCTTGGCGGTGGCCTCCTGGTCGATGAGCATGTTGGGCTGCATCACCTTGCGCAAAATGGGGGTCACCACGTTTTGCAGCAGATCCATTTCGGTTTTGATGCCGATGGTCTGCCGGAGGTATTGAATGGACTCGTTGACATAGCCCTCCCGGATGGTGGTGTTGAGGGTGTTGCTCACGGCGGAGGTGATGTTGTCCGCCAGCTCCGTCATCTGCTGGTCCGTAGCCCGCAGCAAAGTGTTCAACTGGTAATCCGCCAGGGTGATGTGGGTGAGCAACGCATGGGCATACTGCATTTCGGCGGGGGTGAAGGCATAGGGCGGTTCCTGGGCCGGGTGCTCCAACTCATACTGGGCCAGGCGCTTGGCTCCGTATTGCTGCACGGCGGCCACCTGGGCCAGCACGTTCTTGAGATTCTGCAATACCTCCGAGGCTACGCTTTCCTTGAACAGATAGCTGGGCTCCACATGCCGGGCGGCCTCCTCCCGCTGGCGGGAGGTGCTGATTTCGTCCACCATGTCCTTGCTGGCGGTGATGGTGGCGTGGGAGATGTCCCCTACCTTCAGGTCGTAGCGCTGGGGGGTGATGGCCACCAGAAACAGCGCCAGCAGCACCAGCGCGCCCCCGGCGATCACATATACGCATTTGGCGGTGTTGGAGCCCAGGGCCGTCATCAAACCGGCCCAGGTGCGGCGGCTTTTCTTTCGCCCATTTGGATGCTTTTGAGGCGTCATAGCCTTAGTTCCTCCCCAAACGGTTCCTTTCGTAGGTGTCGTAGGCCCTTACAACGGTCTGCACCAAATCGTGCCGCACTACGTCGGAATGGGTCAGCTCCAGAATGGCGATTTCCGGAATATCCCTGAGCACGTCCAGGGCTTGCAGCAAGCCGCTTTGCTTGCCCAGGGGCAAATCCGTCTGGGTTACGTCCCCCGTGACCACGGCCCGGGAGCCGGCCCCCAAACGGGTCAGAAACATCTTCATTTGCTCGGTGGTGGTGTTTTGCGCTTCATCTAGAATGATGAAGCTGTCCGAGAGGGTGCGCCCCCGCATATAGGCCAGGGGGGCGATTTCCAAAAGCCCCCGCTCCTGGAGCTTGGCGGCGGCCTCCGCGCCCATCATGTCATACAGGGCGTCAAACAGGGGCCGGAGGTAGGGGTCCACCTTCTGGCTCAAATCCCCGGGGAGAAAGCCCAGCTTCTCGCCCGCTTCCACCGCGGGGCGAGTGAGCACGATGCGCTCGATTTCCTTGCTGCGCAAAGCCACCACCGCCAGGGCCATGGCCAGGTAGGTTTTGCCCGTGCCTGCCGGGCCCACGGCAAAGGTCAGCTCGTGGGATTGAATGGCCTTCACATAGTGGTATTGCCCCAAAGTTTTGCAGCGGATGGGGCGGCCCCGGTGATTGCTGGCCACCACCTCAAAGGCGATTTCCTCCAGCCTGTCCAACTGGCCCTCCTTAGCCAAAGAAATGGCATAGCGCAGCGTGGTGCGGTCCACGTGGGCGTGGCGCCTGGACAGGGACAGCAGCTTTTCCACCACCGCCCGGGCCAGGGCGATATTCTCCTCTCCGCCTGCGATGATCAGTTCACAGCCCCGCAGGGCAAGGCGCACCTGGAGTTCCTCTTCCAAAAGGGGCAGGTTTTTTTCGTTGATGCCAAAGAGCGTCAGGTAGGTATCCAGGCTTTCCAGCGCAATGCGCGCTTGGGGCAGTACTGTCAAAAGGGTTTTCCTCCGATCATGGCTGCGGGGACGTGCCGATATCCGCGATCCACTCCGCCGTAGCGGTTGCTTGCAAGAAGCCACCTTCTATCATACAATAATCTACCCATTTGTCAACAATTTCATTGCCCTGAAGGACGTCGGAAAGCCGCTGCAGGGCTGCGGCGGCGGCCTCCTGGCGCACCTGCTGCTCACTGCGGGGCCGGTACTCCAGGGCCACCTCATAATAGGCGGTTTGCTTGACCCACACGGGGAGAAAGCAGCCCACCAGCGGGGACAGGGACAGCTGGGTATTGTAGGCCAGGTAGGGCGGGCCTTCCAAAGAGGCTGGGTAGCACAGCCAGGGGGAGCAGAGCTGCTGCCCCAGAGAGACGCGGCCTGTGGGGGTGCTTTGCACCTCGTACAGGGACATTTTGACGCTGTGGGCCGCCCAGCACCGGGCGGTGACGACGCCCCGGGCCTGAACCGGATGGGAGCTTTGGTCCGCCCCCCGCTCCCGGCCGTAAATCAGCACCTGGCCCTTGCGGACCACTTGGCCCACCTTCACGGCGGCTGTGCCCGCGTGGACCTGGAGGGAGGTGATGAGGCCGTCCCGCAGGGCCGTGAGGTCCCCCGGCGCCGGGGCCTTTGCCTCCGGCAGGGGAACGCCCTGGGTGGCGTCCACCACCAAGGTCATGTCCTGGACATAGGCGTTAAACCAGGCCACCTTGGGGTAGCGGTAGTTGAGCTTGCGGGTGAGGGCGGCGGCGTCCATGTTCCGCTTCAGCATCCCGGGAACATACCCCTCCTCCCGCAGGTAGGCGGCGATGTCCCCCCGGTAGGGCCCGGCCCCCTGGATTTCCACCCGCCAGACGAACTGGTACAGCGTCACCGTCAAAATCAGCGCCAGCAGCGCCCCCAGGGGGATGCCCCAGCGGCGGCGCAAAAAGGCCATAGCGGCGGCCAAGCCCAAAGGCTGTTGCCCCGCGATCTTCCAGCCCTTTGCCTCCACCAAAGCGCGGATGGCGGGCATGTCCGCCTGATACGCCTCGCACACCATTTGCCGCTGCCCGCTGCGGCGCAGGGCCAGCAAGGGGATGTCCTCCTTGGAGGCCATGTTCACGAACCGTTCCAGGTTCAGCCCTTCCAAGGTGAAGCGGTGGGTGAAATGAGGAATGCGCATCGGCTTCATGATGACCCCTCTTTTATGTGGAGCGGTAGGAAAGCTTGGCAATCTTGCCGAACACCACCAGATCATCCCGGCTGTAGCGGGAAATGGACAGGTTTTCCCCGCTGACCACCAGCAGGCCGCAGAGGGTTTTCACAGCCACCTCCTGCTGGGTGCAGGCGAAGATGCCCTGGTGCTGCTCCACAATCAGCTTTTCATCCCCCAGCAGGACGGAGCGGGGCCAGCCCAGCACCAGCTCCTGTGGGATATCCGCCCGTTTGAGACGCTGGAGCAGCATAGGTTGACCTCCTTTTGCATCCTGACTTTGGATAGGATATTCTTAGCCATCTGGATTCATGCGGAAGGCCCCTGGCAGGAGGGTGGGGGAGAGGCCCGGAAAAAAACCTTGTGTTTTTGTCGATTCTCCGTATAATGATCCTGTAGGGTTCTTGGCAACAAGGGCAAAGTAGTACGGAAGGTGGGATTCTTCGATGAAGGTGTTCATTCTGGTCGCCTATGTGCTGATGATGGTGGTCGTGATCTTCCTCACAGCCCGGAAAAACCTGTCCCTGAATGAATTCTTGTTGGGTGGCCGCAAGGTCGGCGCGTGGATGAGCGCGCTGGGCTATGGGACCGCCTATTTCTCTGCCGTAATCATCGTGGGCTATGCGGGCTCCACCGGCTGGGACGTGGGCCTGCCGGCCGTGTGGTGCGGCATCGGCAACGCTTTGGTGGGCAGCCTGGTGGCCTGGCTGTTGCTGGCCAAGCCCACCCGGGCCATGGGGGAACGCCTGAAGGTCAGCACCATGCCCAGCTTCTTCGAGAAGCGCTATCAAAGCAAAACCCTGAAAATCCTTGCCAGTTTGATTATCTTTGTGTTTTTGATTCCCTACTCCGCCAGCGTGTACAAGGGCATTGGCAACATGTTCCAGAAGGCCTTTGACTTCGATTATACCTGGTGCATCATCGCCATCGCCATGCTGTCCGCGGTGTATCTGTTCGCGGGTGGGTATAAGGCCACGGCCATTACGGACTTCATCCAGGGCATTGTGATGCTGGTGGGGATCAGCGCTGTTGTTTTCTACGTGATCAAGGCGGCGGGCGGCGTCGGAGAGGGCCTGAACCTGCTGGGCCAGGAGGGCATCGGCGCTCCTGGGATGAACACGCTGATTCCCTCCCGGGAAAAGGCGGTGTGGCTGGCCAGCAATGTCCTGCTCACCTCCATGGGGGTGCTGGGCATGCCCCACATGATCCACAAGTTCTTTGCCATCAAGGATGCAAGCAGCGTGAAGCGCGCCACCGTCATCTCCACCGTTTTCGCGTTCATCATCGCGGGGGGCGCGTACTTCGCCGGCAGCTTTGGCCGGGTGGTGCTCAGCAAGATCGCGGCTCCCGGCGGGGCGGGGACCATGGCGGATTTGGTCAACGCCGGAACCATGGCCAAGGATCAGATCGTTCCCACCATGCTCACGGATACCACAGTGGTGGGCATTCCCGACATCATGCTGGGGCTCTTCGTGGTGCTGCTGCTCTCGGCCAGCATCTCCACCTTGACCGCCTTGGTGCTGTCCTCCTCCTCGGTGATTTCCCTGGATTTGATTGGCTCCCTGGCCCCTAACATGAAGCCCAAAACCTCCACCTGGCTCATGCGCGTCCTTTGCCTGGTGTTTGTGGCGCTGTCTTTGGTGATCAACTTCCTTCTCCAGGACACGCCGATCATTTCTCTGATGTCCCTGTCCTGGGGCACCATCGCCGGGGCGTTTTTGGCCCCCTTCCTCTACGGGCTGCTTTGGAAGGGCGTCACCAAGGCCGGGGCCTTTGCCGGCGTCATCTGCGGCGCGCTGATCTCCTTGCTTCCGCCCCTGATTACCGGGCAGATGTCCTTGGCCCCCATCAGCGGCGCGGCGGCCATGCTGAGCGGGTTTGTGATCGTGCCTGTGGTGAGCTGGCTGACGCAGGGGAGCCGTTTTACCAAGGAGCAGCTTCAGGATGTCTTTGGGGAAGCAGCGTAAGGAAACAGGGCAAGGCCGCCTCCCCCGCAAGGGGAGGCGGCCCTCAGACCGCTGGCAAAGTAAGAGTCAGCGGTCTGTTTTTTGGATTAAAAAGCTAGAGAAAAGGAGGGAAACGTCGAATATATAAGGGAAAGGGCCGCATGAGGTGAAGGCAATGCTAGAGAAAAAACATGAGAAGCAGCAGTCATTAGAGC
>JARKQO010000449.1 GCA_029974855.1 Eubacteriales bacterium | reverse complement strand
TTTTGCGGGGCTTCGGGCTGTGGAGATCAAGGCCCTGGGCCAGGAGGACTATCTGGCCTGGCAGAATGCCCGGATCCGCCTGTTCGACTACACCCTCTTTGATGCCAACACTACCCCCGAGACCTTGGCCCAGGTGGGTTGGTCCGAGGCGGAGTTCAAGTTGGTGGCCAGCTGGTACTTCCTGGACGAGAACATCACCGCCCAGGCCTTTGACGCCCTCTATGCCGCCCAGCCCGAGGCCTCTTTGACCTTCTCCCAGAAGCTAGGCCGGGTCCCCGGCCTGATCCGGGACTTTTGGGCGGAGAATCCGGCCCAGGGGTATGCCTGCGCCGCTTTGGCAGCCCTGGCGCTGCTGTGCGTGGCACTCCGGCTGCTCCGCCCCGGAAAGGGGCCCTGGCTTTGGCTGGGGGCCCTGGGAAGCGTTTTGCTAGGGGCCCTGCTGCTGGCCTACCTGGCCTACCAGGGCCGCCTGCCTCTGCGGGCGGGCCTCAGCGTCCTCCTCCCCATGGCTGCCTTTTTGCTGTGCCACGCCCTTGCCTGCCTGCCCACCACCCCGGCAGGGCGACCATGGCTGCGCATCCCCGTAGCGCTTCTGTGTGCGATAGTGCTGATTCTGGCGGGGCTGTCCATGGAGCGGACCACCCGGCTGCTCAGCGCCAAACCCGAAGCCGAGGTGGAGGCCAGGGCCTCCATCCCGGCGGACCTGGACGAATACGCCCTGGAAAACCCCGATATGCTGATCATCTCCGATTTATCCCTCACCGGGGATCAGCGCCTTTTCCCGGATACCTCCCAGGGCATTCCCCCCAATGTGATGTTCTGGGGCGGCTGGCCCGCCCGCTCCCCCAGCTGGTATGCCCAACTGGAGGCCTACGGCCTGGACCGCTCCGCCCTCACCCCCCAGCTGTTCCTCCGGGACAATGTGCTGGTGGCAGGGGCCGACGGGCAGCCCTGGGAATCCCTGATGGCCTATGTACAGGAGGAGGCCCAGGGGGAGGTGGAATGGGATTTCTACGACGAGTACGGCTACGTCTATCTCTATCAGCTCTACGAGTATTAAACCGCGACGGGCGTATCCCGCCCCGTTAGCATCTGGAGGTTTCCTTTGCAAACACGGCTCTCCCCCATCGCCCGGCTGGCCGCTTTTTTACGCTCCTGCTTTGTCTGGGACCGTCCCTTTCTGCGCAACCTGCTGATCGTTTCCCTTCCCATGATGCTCCAGGAGCTGCTGGGCGCCTCTTTGCATATCATTGACGGCATGATGGTGTCCGGCCTGGGGGACGCGGCCTACTCGGGGGTGATCCAGGCCAACCGCTACACCTTTGCCTTTCAGCTCTTCCTCTTTGGCTCCACCTCCGGCGGGGTGATCTTCCTGAGCCAGTATTGGGGCGCCAGGGACATCCCCCGCATGCGCCAGGCCATGGGCCTCACCTTGGGCGGGGCGTTGCTTTTGGCTTTGGTGTTTTCCCTTGGGGGATTGCTCTTTCCCCGGCAGATCGTTTCGGTATTCCTGCGGCCCGGCGAGAGCTTTGAGCTGGCGGTGGCGTACCTGCGCATCATCGCCCCCGGCTATCTGCTGTTGGCTGCCAACGCCGTGTACGCTTCCGTCCTGAAGGCCGCCGAAAAAACCCACCTGCCCATGCTGGCGGGGCTGGCTGGGGTGCTTACCAACACGGTGTTCAACTATGTCATGATCTACGGCAAGCTGGGCTTTCCCGCCCTGGGGGTGGAGGGGGCGGCCATTGCCACGGTGCTTTCCTCCGGCGTGACTTTGGCCATCAACCTGGCCTTTGCCTACGGCAAAAAGCTTCCGGCCGGAGCTCCCCTTAGGGAAATGATCTGCCGAGAAAAGGCCTTTCTGGGCAAATTCCTGAAAACCGTGGCCCCGGTCATCGTCAACGAAGGGTTGTGGGGCCTGGGCACCACCCTGTTCTCTGTGTTTTACGGCGTGATGGGGGACGTGAGCATCGCCGCCATCGGCATGAGCAATACCGTCAACGACCTGGTCTGGGTGGGCGTGATGGGAGTGACCAACGCCGCCGCCATTCTGGTAGGCAAAACCCTGGGCGAGGGGCACAGGGAGCGGGCCTACCTCTACGCCAAAAGGCTGCTGGCCGCGGGCCTGGCGGGGGGCATGGCCCTGGGGCTGCTGCTGCTGTCCCTGCGCCATCCCCTGGTGGGGCTCTTTACGGGGCTTTCCCAGGCCACCCGGGGCAAGGCCCAGGTGTTGATCCTCATCGCGGGCCTGGGGCTGTGCATGCGGTCTTTCAACTGCGTCAACATCGTGGGCGTGCTTCGCAGCGGCGGCGACACCCTGTACAGCATGCTTTTGGATGTGGGCACCATGTGGCTGCTCTCCGTTCCCATGGTGGGCGTGGGGACGCTGGTATTCCACTGGCCCATCGAAATCGTGTTCTGCCTTACCTATGTGGATGAGCTGGTAAAGCTGTTCATCGGCATCCCCCGCTTTGCCAGCCGCAAATGGATTCATGTGCTCACCGCAGCAAAGGAGGAGGTCTCCCTTGGCAACCCTTAACCTGATCGTCAAAATCGGCAGCATGGCCCTCATTCAAAAGGACGAGGGCGTGATTGACCAAAACATCTTTCAAAGGCTGGGGATGGACCTGCGGCCCGGCATGCTGCTGGTGACCAGCGGGGCCACGGAAATCGGCCGCCTGGACTACATCCAGCGCATGGGCAGCGAGCTCACCGGAGAGGCGGAGCAGGTGAAGGCCGACTATTCCGCCCAGGGCCAGACCATCCTCATGGATACCTACCGACAGTTTGTGCGCCCGGAGTACGGGCTGCGGCAGGTGCTGGTGGAGCACATCCATTTCAACGATCCCCAGAAGCGGGCCCATATCCGGGACCTGCTGATCCGGGCAGCCAAACAGGGCACCATCCCCATCATCAACTACAACGACCCGGTCAGCGACGACGAGATCCGCAAGATGGAGCTGTCCAGCCAGCGGGCCAACGGCCGGTACGTGGTGGAATGCGTGGACAACGACGAGACCGCCGAGGTCATCGCCCGGCTGGTGGACGCCAAGACCATGATTCTGCTTACCAGCACCGAAGGCATCTACCTGGACCGGAACGATCCCTCCACCTTGGTGCGCCTGGTGACGGGGGATACCATCGACCAGGTGCGGGCCCAGGTGGAGGAGCTGATGGAGCACTGCGTGGGAGCCAGCCGGGAAGGGGCGGGCGGAGCCAGGGCCAAGCTGGCCTATGCCCTGCGGGCCGTGGAGCACGGCACCACGGTGGTCATCGGCCATGCCCGGTACCACATCGGGGACCTGGAACGGGGCGCCGTGCCCTGTACCCGGCTGGGGGTTGGGATTCGGTAGGAAGGTTTCGGCGGGTACGCCCCGCCCTTTTGCGAGACCCGGGGCACGAGGGGCTATACCCCCTCGTGCCTCCAGCTTTCATACAGCCTGGCGATCACCTGCTCGATGGGCGCTTTCCTGATTTCCACATCGCTGACCCCGTCCCATTGGGATAGCAGCCCCATCAGCGCCTTGATGGGGGTTTGGGCCAGGTCCATCTCAAATTCATGCACGCCCTTTTCCCGGGAGAGAAGGCAGGCGTTTTCCAGTTGCGGCATAAAGCCGTTTTCCGTTGTGACCAGGACCCGGGTGAGGTTGCCCGTGATCTTGCGCAGCCCGTCAAAGCTGCCGTCGTAGGCGATCTTCCCCTGGGAAATCATCAAAATGCGCTGGGCCATTTCCTCCAGATCGTCCATGTCATGGCTGGTGACCACGATGGTGACGCCGTTCTCCCTGTTGATTCTTTTGAGAAAATCGATCATCTGGCGCTTGGCCACCACATCCAGGCCCAAGGTGGGCTCGTCCAGCAGAATCAGCTCCGGGCTGTGCAACAACATCATCCCCAAGTCCGCCCGCATCCGCTGGCCCAGGCTCAGCTCCCGGGCAAAGGTTTTCAGCAGCGGGCCCAAATCCAGCAAATCCGTGACCATGGCAAGGTTCCGCCTGTACTCCTGCTCCGAAATATCCCAGACCACCTTTTTCCATTCAAAGCTTTGAATCACTGGATGGTCCCACCACAGCTCGGTCCTGTTCCCAAACAGCACCCCCACTCGGTGCATCAGGGTCCGGCGCTGCTTCTCCGGGGACATGGCCAGCACCGAGATGTCCCCCTGGCTGGGCAGCAGCATGCCGCTGAGCAGCTTCATGGTGGTGCTTTTTCCCGCGCCGTTGGGCCCGGCGTAGGCCACAAACTCCCCCTTGGCAATGGTGAAGGACACCCCCTCCAGGGCTGTGATGGTGCGCTTTTCCGGCTTGATGAGGTTTTTCAGCAGCCCTTTTCCGGTGTTGTCCCGCTGCCACTGGGTGAAAATCTTGGTAACGTTTTGGAGCCTAACGGCGGAATCCATAGGGCACATATCGGTTTGAGCCTGTTGTAACATAATAACGCAGTCCTTTTCTAAAAAGATAGCCGGCCGCCGCTGACAGCAGCAGCGAGAAGAGGATGGGATAGTACGCCCCCCAAGCCAGGGGAGGCCTGCCCTGCTGGCACTGGGACGGAAACCAGGCCATGAGGCCCTCAGGCAACAGGGTGAGCAAGGGGAACTGGATTCCTTTGGGCATGCCCGACAGGGGAAAGGTGCTGAGAAACCAGGTGTCTTCAATGGCCGTGGTGGAGATTTCCTCTGCGGCCACAGGGGCGTAAAACGCCAGGCAGGACACCAGGTAGGACCGGGCCACGATCAGCGCCAGGGTGGCCAGCAGGTAGCCCGCCAAAGAGAGAATCCACAGCGGGGAAACCTCCAGGGAAAGCCTGTTCACCGCCACGGCCATGAGGATGCCCCCCACCAGAAAGTTGCCCCCGCCGGTAAAGGGCGCGAAGCCGGAGGTCAGCAGCTGCAGCTTCAGGGACAGGGGTTGCAAAAACAGATGCTCCAGCTGCCCCCGGCCGATGATTCTGCTGATGTGAAAGTTGTTCCAGGAGCCAAACATGATGAACAGCCCCGTCACCAAGGTGGAGTAGGCCATCATCAGCAGCACCTCGTCCGCGCTCATACCGCCGATGCCCCCGAAGCGGACCGCCATCAAGAACACGCCGGACACCGTGGATACATTGGAAATCATATCGGCAGTCATGCCCGCCAGGGCGTATTTGGTGTCCCGCAAAAGCCATGCCAAATCCAGCTTGGCCGCGATGCCAAAAAGCCGCAGCACGCGCCTGAGGGTCATTTTATCCTCCATAACTCACCATTCCCTCCTGGGATTTCCGAAACGCCAGCAGCGCCACGGGCCATAAAATCAGGTTCCATAGAATCTGTAAGAAGAGGATCTGGGCGGCATCCCCCGCGCCGGTGCAGATGGACAGGGGCGCGCCCCCCAGGCTGGCAAAGGGCTGGTACTTCATGGCCTGGGCCATGCCAAAGGGCAGCAGCCCAATGGGGATCACAGCCCCGGAAAACAGGGAAACCACCGCCATCCGGATTCTGCTGATGAGCCAGCTCATGTTCCGCAGCTTAATGGCCAGGCAGGCGAACAGAAAATCCACCGCGAAGCCCAAAGAGATGCACAGCCCCAGGCTGGGAAGGAACAGCAGCGACGCGGGGCGGAGGCTGACCCCCAGCAAAGGGGCCAGCAGCGCCATGGGAAGGGAAAACAGCGCCAGCATAGGCGTCCAGCCCCCGGCCGTCTGGGCCGCCAGCTGGCCCAGCACCGACATGGGCCGTCCGTACAGCTTCAGCAGCACCCCTTCGGACAGCCAGCCCGAGGCTGCGGTTTTCACCACCAGCATCTCGCTGAGAAGGGCGCTGACATAGGTATAGGTAAGCATCTGCCCAAGGCTCATGCCCACCTGGACGCCGGAGGACAGCATCCCCCGCCATAGAAACAGCAGCGGGATCAAAGTGGCTGCCTTGATCAAAATCTCCGGCAGCAGGTACAGTACGCCGCCGTTGGTTTTTTCCAGGGCGGCCAAGTGGGCGGTTTTGATGTATTTGTTCATCGCAATGGTACTCCTTACGGTCTGAATAGGGGCATAAAAATACCCGGGCATCTCACTGAATGCCCGGGGCTCAGCACGTCCACCGCCCGTTTTGAAATCAGGCGGAATAGCGATGAGGCGAGAGGCGTTCAATGGGATCAAAATGGGCATAGTGATCCTGTACATGCGCAAAATCAGCGCAAATGACAGGCAAAAGGGCATAGTTATCCCGTGAAAGCCCATTGCGAAACGCAAAGCCCTCGACGCACTCCAATGTTACAAACACAGCCCCATCGCTGGAAAAAGACGACATCCTCATGCCTCTCACCTCCTTCCTTCCACAGATGCCACGATTTTACCACGGGGAAGGGGCCAAGTCAATGCGGGATTTTGCCGGGAGGGGGCATTTTAGGGACCGAGATTGCATTTTTGCGAATGAATGTGAAAATTGAGTATTTTCCCTCTTGCAAAGTAGGCGGTCCCGGTGTATAATCTACCCGTTGTCCAGTTTTCCCGCTGATGTAGCTCAGGCGGTAGAGCACATCCTTGGTAAGGATGAGGTCATGGGTTCGAGTCCCATCATCAGCTCCAGCAAGAACCTTCATCTGGTTGTGGTTTCCGGTCATGGCTGTGACCGGAAACTTCTTTTTTTGTCCGCGTCATGAAGTCTCCTCCTCCTTTTCCTGCAAAAAGCGCTTCTTTTTGGTGGTTCCAT
>JARKQO010000429.1 GCA_029974855.1 Eubacteriales bacterium | reverse complement strand
AGGCGTAGGCCCCGATGGAGGCCAGCAGCCGGGCCAGGTTGGGGGGGCAGCAGGCGCAGCCGAACCATTTTTGCCGGGTGATCTTCACATGGCGGCGGAGGTGGTCGCTTTGGCAGGCCTCGGGAACCACCTCCAGGGGATTCACATAGAAGAAGCTTCTGCCGTCCAGGCTCATGCCGCTGATGATGCCGTTGTACAGGGCCTTTTCCATCACGTCCGCGTATTCCGCCCTGGGCTGGATTTCCAGCATCCGGCGGGCGAAGAACACCAGGCCGATGGCTGCGCAGGTTTCGGCGTAGACGGTATCGTTGGGCAGGTCATAATCGTAGGTAAAGGATTCCCCGTGCTCGGAGGAGCCGATGGAACCGGTGATGTACATGCGCCTTCCCACCAGGTTGTCCCAGACGCGCCGGGTGACATGGTACAGCTCCTCGTCCCCCGTGGCCTTGGCCACGTCCGCCATGCCGCTGTACAGATACACAGCCCGCACGGCGTGGCCCTCCGCCGTGGTTTGCTCCCGCACGGGCTTTCCCGCCTGATAGTATTGATATCCGAAGGGGCTGTTTTCCCAATGAAAGCCGTTGCCGTGCTTTTTGCTTTCCTCCTGGAAATACAGGGGGGACTGGCCCCGCTGGTCGATGAAGAACTTGGCCAGCTTTAGATGCTTTTCGTTCCCGGTGAGGCTATACAGGCGCATCAAAGCCATTTCCGCCACCTCGTGGCCGTCGTAGCCCTTGCATTTGCCCTCCTGGGGGCCAAAGTGGGCGTCGATGCAGTCCGCGAAGCGGATCATGGCGTTCAGCAGCTTGTCCTTCCCGGTGGCCTCGTAATAGGCGATGGCCCCTTCCAGCATGTGCCCGAAGCAGTACAGCTCGTGGTTGTCCCTCAGGTTGGTAAAGCGCTTTCCCAGGCCGTTGATGATATAATAGGTGTCCAGGTAGCCGTCCCCCTGCTGGGCGCTGACCACCAGGTCGATGGCCTCGTCTGCGATCCTTTCCAGGGCGGGATCGGGCCGCAGGG
>JARKQO010000419.1 GCA_029974855.1 Eubacteriales bacterium | reverse complement strand
TTCGGCACCCAGACGCTGCTGGCGGCCATGCTGGAGGACCTGGAGGGAATCAAGGGCATCGAGCGCGCCCAAATCAAAACCGGCGTCACGGGCATCAACCATTTCACCTGGCTGTACAGCGCAAGCTTTGAGGGGCAGGACCTGTTCCCGGTATACCGCCGGTTTGTGGATCGGTATTTTGAAACCGGCTTTACCAAGGGCAAGGACGAAAACTGGATGAACAATTTTTTCGAGTGCTCCCACCGGGTCAAGTTCGATCTTTTCCGGCGGTACGGCCTCATCGCGGCGGCGGGGGACAGGCATCTGGCGGAATTCATGCCGCCCTGGTATTTGAAGGATCGGGAAACGGCCCGCTCCTGGGGCTTTAGCCTCACCACCGTGGACTGGCGGGAGCAGGACTTGAAAAACCGCCTTGCCAGGCAGGAAGCGCTGCTAAACGGCCAGGAACCCCTGGTCCTGGACGGCTCCGGCGAGGAGGGGCACCTGTTGATCAAGGCGCTGCTGGGCCTTGGGGACATGGTATCCAATGTGAATCTCCCCAACCGGGGTCAAATTGAAAACCTGCCGGGGGACGCCGTGGTGGAGACCAACGCGCTGTTCCGGCGTGGGGAAATCGCCCCCATTATCGCCGGGCCGCTGCCCCAGAGCGTCCACGCACTGGTGGCCCGCCAGGCGCTGGCCCAGGAAAGCACGGTGCAGGCCGCCATGACCTGCGATTATCCCCTGGCTTTGGCCACGTTTTTGATCGATCCGCAGCTGTCGGCCCTCAGCCCCCGGGAGGGGGAGCGGATGTTTCGGGAGATGCTTCAAAACACCAAGGAATACCTGCCCAAGGGATGGCTCGGCAGCGTGTTATAGGGCAGGATTCGACACCATGATCCGCTCGCTGCCAAACACCTGCCCGTTGAAAACAAAGCCCAGGCTTTCATACAGGCGGATGGCGGCCTGCCCATCCGGGTGCACGCCAAGGTATATTCTGCGCATGCTGTCATCCTGCCGGATCGATGCGATCACCTGCTCCATAGCCCGCCGCCCATAGCCCTTTCCCTGAAAACGGGCATCTATCATCAGGCGGTAAATCCAGTATTCGCCGTCGTCCCTGTCCAGGCAGTACATCACAAACCCCACCGGCTGATCATCGCTGTAAATGGCCAGCGAAATGCATTCCGGCTGGACCTTCGCCTGCCCGATGGACACCGCGTTCGGCAACACCCATTCCTGCTGCTGGGGATGCACCTTCAGTTCAATGATATCCCAGAAGTTTTCCGGGGTGATTTCCTTCAAAGCAATCATTTTGATGCTCCTATTCTCAATTCCCGGCGCTCCTTTGCATGGGGCAGGTCCGGATGTACGCTCAGGGCTTGAGGAAGAAGCCCCCCGGCTACCCGGCTACTCCCGCCAGGTCACCAGCGCCTCCAGCGCCTTGCGGGGCCTGGCCCCCGGCGCTTCGTCCGGATAGCCCAGGGCCACCGCCGCCACCAGCAGGCCCCGCTGCCCCAGCCAGGCGCACACCTCGTCATGGGCGTAGAAGGTGTCGCAAATCCACAGCGAGCCCACGCCCAGCTCCTGGGCCCGCAGCAGCATGTTCTGGATCGCCGCGCCCACGGATTGGGTGTCCACCAGCGTGCCCACCCGCCGGAGGATGGGCTTGTCCTCCCAGGGCGGGGTATCCCCGGGGTTGAACACGAATACCGTGGCGGGGGCCTCCCCCATGATGCGGAAGGTGTTCTCCGCGCTGCCCAGGGGAAGGCCCCGCTTCCTGGAGGCGGCAAGCCCCGCCTGCAGGCATTCCCCCATCTGTCTCCTGGCCTCCCCCTGTACGACGACGAAACGCCAGGGCTGGTTGTTCTTGCCCGAGGGGGCCAGCCTGGCGGCATCCAGAATGGCGGTGACAAGCTCCCCGGGGAGCGGGTCGGGTTTGAACCGCCTGATACTGCGGCGGTCCTCGATAGCGGTGCGCACATCCATGAACAATCGCCTTCCTTTCGAATTTCAAGGGGTTCTCTGCCTAATCCGATACCGGAAGATATCATTCCACAGCTTGCCGGTACACTCCAAAAGAACTTCAATAATAGATGCGTCCCACTCGTTTTCGTGAAGTTGTGCCACCCTTTTCATATGATCCCGAAGTATTTGTCAAAGAATTCCTTTAACCGCTCAATGACTGTCTGCTTCGTTGCCGCCCGGTTTCCGCCGCCGAAGCGGGACACCGGAGGCATGATGCGGTCGATGTCGGTGCCGGTGGTTTTCAGCACGCCGTCACGGAAGGAGTTGTCGATCAACTTTCGGGTTTCCTCAGGCTTTAGCTTTTCCTCCGTGATGATGGACGCGATCTCCTCTTCCTTCCGCTGCTGCACGAACCGCCGCCAGTCTTCGTCCACCTTGGTGGAAGCGTTGACGCTGGCAATGAACTCCTCAATCAACTGCTTCTTGCTGCGCAACTGGAGGGTGGCCTCAATCGCCTTGCGGATGTCCACCAGGATCTCTTTGTCCTTGCAGTTGGACTCGTGGTACCTGGCCACCATCATCAGGATATAGTCGATATTGATTTCAACCTGCCGGATCAGCTCGATCTCAAATACGATATCATCGTTGATCTGCTCTTTTTCGCCCTCCCGGCGCTTGCTGAAATCCTGATACAGGTCGATATAGACGCTCTGATAATCCTGAAACGCCCTGTCTGGCAAAAGCTCGTTCCCGGCAAACTCGTCAAAGGCCGACAAAATGTTTTTCAGCCGCAGGATCGTGCCGAAAAGCGAGATGAACTCCTTTTGGTTCTGTTCGCCGATGATCGACTGCCCTTCCGGATATTTCGAGATCAGTTCGTCGATCAACTCGGTATACCCCGGCTGATGCTTGTCCCCATCGTCATAGCCGTCATAATAGGCGTTGTAGTCTTTCAGCTTCACGATGCTTCCGGCTTCCTTATCGCCAAAAAGCGCGATGGCGGCATCGGTTTCCTGTTGCAGATCACGGAAGCAAACGATGTTGCCAAATGTCTTGACGGAATTCAGGATGCGGTTGGTTCTGGAAAAAGCCTGAATCAACCCATGCTGCTTCAGGTTTTTATCCACCCACAGCGTGTTGAGGGTAGTGGCGTCAAAGCCCGTCAGGAACATATTGACCACGATCAGCAAATCCACTTCCCGCTTCTTTGTGCGCTGGGACAAGTCCTTATAGTAGTTTTGAAACTTGTCCGCGGAGGTATCAAAGTTGGTGTGGAAGGTGGCGTTATAATCCGCGATGGCGGAATCGAGAAAATTCCGCGAGGTCTGGTCCAGGCTGCCGGTGTCGAAGTTTTCGTCTGCCAGAATATCTTCCGGGTCGTCCTCATTGGCGCAAAAGCTGAAAATCGTCGCCACGGTCAGCCTGCGGTTGACCTCCGCAAGCTGCTTCTTGAATTCCGCATAATAGCGCATGGCCATGGGAATCGAGCTGACGGCGAAAATGGAGTTGAATCCGGCCACGCGCTGACCCTTGAGGGAATAAAAGCTGCCGCGCTTCGTCTTCTGGTCGAAGTGCGCAAGGATATAGGCCGTAACGTCCTGCACGCGGTGCGGGTCGCTCATGGCCCTCTCCCGGTCGATGGCGATCACGTTCTTATCCTTGATATCCTCTTTTTCCTTGATCGTATTGATGTAGTCAATCCGGAACGGCAAGACGTTCCCGTCATTGATCGCGTCCACGATGGTATAGGTGTGCAGCTTGTGGCCGAAGGCCTGGGGGGTGGTGCGCAGCAGGGGATTCCCCCCGCTTCCGGCATTGGCGGCGAAAATCGGCGTGCCGGTAAAGCCAAACAGGTGATAGTCCTTGAAGGCTTTTGTGATCGACTTATGCATATCGCCGAACTGCGAGCGGTGGCATTCGTCGAAGATCAGGACGACGTGCTTCCGGTATACGTCGTGATGCTTGTTTTTGCTGATAAACACGTCCAGCTTTTGAATGGTGGTGATGATGATGCGGGCCTGGGGGTTTTCCAGCTGCTTTTGCAAGATCCGGGTGCTGGTGTTCCCGTTGGCCGCGCCCTTTTCAAAGCGGTCGTATTCCTTCATGGTCTGGTAGTCCAAATCCTTGCGGTCCACGACGAAAAGCACCTTGTCAATATAGGGAAGCTGGGAGGCAAGCTGCGCGGTCTTGAAGGAGGTCAGCGTCTTGCCGCTGCCGGTGGTGTGCCAGATATAGCCGCCAGCCTCGATGCCGCCGGTCTTTTTGTAATTGGTCGAAATCTGTATCCGGTTCAGAATCCGCTCCGTGGCGGCGATCTGGTAGGGGCGCATCACCAGCAGCAGGTCTTCCGATGTGAACACGCAATAGCGGGTGAGAATGCTCAAAATCGCGTGCTTGGCAAAAAACGTCCTGGTGAAGTCCACCAGGTCGGCGATGACCTTGTTATTCCCGTCCGCCCAGAAGGACGTAAATTCAAAGCTGTTGCTGGTTTTCTTGCTCTTGGTGCGCTCCCCTTCCCCCATCTCCCTGATGTGGCTGTCACGGGTCGTATTGGAATAGTACTTGGTATGGGTGCCGTTGGAGATCACGAAAATCTGGACATACTCATACAGGCCGCTGGCCGCCCAGAAACTGTCCCGCTGATAGCGTTTGATCTGGTTGAAAGCCTCGCGGATGGCCACGCCGCGCCGCTTGAGCTCGATATGCACCAGCGGCAGGCCATTCACCAGTATGGTGACGTCAAAGCGCGTATCGTGCGCTCCCGCCGTTTCCTCATACTGGTTGATCACCTGCAAGCGGTTGTTGTGGATGTTCTTTTTGTCGATCAGGCTGATGTTTTTGGTCGAGCCGTCGTCCCGCTGCAGGACCTGGACATGGTCGGTCTGTATTTTGCGGGTTTTTTCCACAATGCCGTCGTTGGTGTTGGCGATGCGCTCCCGAAAAAACCTGTCCCATTCCCCATCAGAAAAGGTGTAGCCGTTCAGAAGCGCCAACTGCCTGCGCAGGTTGGCGATCAGCGCCTTTTCGTCATGGATGGTCAGGTATTCATAGCCCTGCTGGCCCAGCAGGCGGATGAACTCCGCCTCCAGCGCGGCCTCGCTCTGGTATGCGTCCGAGCGGGCAGCCTGCGGGATATATTCGGAAACAACGGTGCTCTCGTTTGTGGAAGCAACGATGTTGTAAGTACTCATGCGCCCAACTCCTTGAAGGTCAGCAGTTTGTCCCGATAGTATTCGTATTGCTTGCGCCGTGCTTCGATTTCGGCGGGGAGGATGTTGGTCAGGTCGTTGCAGAGGGCATCGAAGCGGTCCAGGATGGATACAATGCGGGCTTGATCCTCCAGTGAAGGCACGGGCAGTTGAATTCTTTCCAAGCGTGCAACCGAAAGTCCCGGCTGCGCTCCTGCGGTTTTATACTGATTGAGATCAGCAGCTACCAGCAAATAGTACAGAAAGCGCGGATTGTATCGTTCCGTCGGAGTAACCACTACGGCATGTTCTGTCGCATAAAATTCCCCTGTTGCATAACACACGTTCCCGCATAAAGCGCCCTGACGGCCAACCAAAGGCACATTACCTTTGTGATTGGGTGTCTTTGCATAGCCTCGAAGACTATTGCCACCATAACACGGGAAAGGTGTTTCTTTGCTCTTTTTGTCAGCGATTTCGTATGATGAAATCGCCTTCCCTGCTTTCAGCGTACAGGTTTCGCCCAACGTCAGCCATTCAACCGCGATTCTTCTGTCTGTCTGTCTTGAGATTGTGCTGTTGGTATCGTCAAATGTCAAGAGTAAATCCCTGTAATATTCATATTGCTTTTGGCGAGCTGTAAATTCCGCTGTAAGCTCCGCTGTAAGCTCCGCTGTAAGCTCCGTAAAACTATCTAGTACTCGAACGATTTCTTGCTGTACTGGCAGTGGTGGAACAGGTAATCTCAATCCTTTTACGATGTCAGCGTTTAGGTTTTGAACTGTTCCATTTGATGCCCTTTGTGCCATGTCCCTCTGAACTATGTTTGAACTTAATAAATAGTATAAAAAATCCGGTGTAAAGAAATCCTCGAATTTGCTAATTGAAAGCCAGCCGTCATGGATACAGCCGGATATTTTCATAATATACGGACGGCCAAAACTCATGGAATTCGACAAGACAAAATCATCCGGATTAACAAAGCGAGATTTTTCAGCACCTTCGGCTGTAATGCGCTCGGCGGTTTCAGTTATGTATTTACTGCCTGGCTTAACGTCACCAATTTTTATCCAACAGATGCCATTGGCATCATCTGTTACAAAGTTTGAAATTGGACGAGGGGACGCTCCGCGAACGATTTTTGCCATTGTACCAAACTCACCATATTTTACGCCATCAACACATAGCTCCGCTATCAGCTCTTCCAGCCTGCTCATTCTCCCACCTCAATCTCCGCGATGATCCTGTCAATCTCCTCTCGCAGCGCCTGCTCTCGCGCCACGATCTCCTCAATCTCCGCGTTGAGCTTTACAATATCCACTTTCTCGCTGGTGTCCTCCCGCTCCACATAGGTGGAAACGGACAGATTATACTCCTGCTCCGCCACCTTGCTGTTGGGCACCAGCCTAGATAGATACTCTTTGTCCGCGCGGCCGACGTAGAGCGCCAGAATCGCGCGGATATTCTCCTCCGTCAGCTTATTGCTGTTGGTCACCTTGACGCATTCGCCGGACGCGTCAATGAACAGCGTGCTGTTATCGCTCTTGGACTTTTTCAGCACCATGATGCAGGTGGCGATGCTGGTGCCGAAGAACAGGTTGGCCGGGAGCTGAATGACGCAGTCGATGAAGTTGTTGTCAATCAGATGCTGGCGGATTTTCCTTTCCGCTCCACCCCGGTACATGACGCCGGGGAAACAGACGATGGCTGCCGTACCGTTGGTGGCCAGCCAGGAAAGGCTATGCATGATGAACGCGAGGTCGGCCTTGCTTTTGGGCGCAAGCACCCCCGCCAGGGCGAAGCGCGGGTCGTTGATCATCAGGGCGTTGCCGTCGCCTTCCCACCGGATGGAATAGGGCGGATTGGAGACGATAGCTTCAAAGGGCTCATCGTCCCAGTGGGCGGGCTCGGTGAGGGTGTCGCCGTGGGCGATGTCGAATTTATCGTAGTCGATGTCATGCAAAAACATATTGATACGGCAAAGGTTGTAGGTGGTGATGTTGATTTCCTGCCCGAAAAAGCCCAGCCTGACATTCTCTTTCCCAAGGATCTTCACCGCCTTGAGAAGAAGGGAGCCGCTGCCGCAGGCCGGATCGTACACCTTGTTCACTTCCGTTTTTCCATGCAAGGCAATGCGGGTCAGAAGCTCCGAAACCTCCTGGGGCGTGAAGAACTCACCGCCGCTCTTCCCCGCGTTGGATGCGTACATGGTCATCAGGAACTCATAGGCGTCGCCAAAGGCGTCGATGGTGTTGTCTTTGTAGTCCCCCAGGCGCATATCGCCGACGCCGTTCATCAGCTTCACCAGCTTTTCGTTGCGCTTCGCCACGGTGCCTCCTAGCTTGTTGCTGTTCACGTCCAGATCCTCAAACAGGCCCTTGAAGTTGTCCTCGCTGCCGGTGCCCTGGGCCGAGGCTTCGATCGCCTTGAAAACCCCTTCCAGGGTTTCGTTCAGGTTTTCATCCCGGGGCGCGCGCCTGCGTACGTTTGCGAACAGCTGGCTGGGCAAAATGAAAAAACCCTTCGTTTCCACCAGGTCGGCCCGGGCCTGTTCCGCGCTTGCATCGGCAAGAAGGGCGTAGTCGAAATCCGGATGCCCGGCTTCCTGTTCGCCCTGGTTGATGTAATCGGCAAAATTCTCGGATATAAAGCGGTAGAAGAGCATGCCAAGCACATACTGCTTGAAATCCCAGCCGTCCACGCTGCCCCGCAGATCGTTGGCGATGCTCCATATGGTGCGGTGCAACTCATCGCGTTCCTGTTCTTTCCTGTTGTCCATCGTGTTTTGCTCCTTATCCTCGGTTACGCATCACTGATCGCGGCCGGATCGTATCATGGCGGATCACGCGTAATTTCGGGCTTTGTTTGGGAACTGGGCGTAAAACCATATGAAGATAGTATACCAGAAACCGCCTATTGTCGCAATTTCAAAAAACAGAGGGTTTTAGAAACCATTTGCAAAGATAGCAAAAGACCCACCACAATCGGTGAGTCTCTTGCTACCAACGACTGTCGGTATTCTTGGTGAGCCCGGCGGGATTCGAACCCACGACCTTTTGATTCGTAGTCAAACACTCTATCCAGCTGAGCTACGAGCCCACAACTGATCTTCGGCCACCTGCCAAAATCAGCTTAATTAGTATAACAGAGCTCCGGGGAAATTTCAAGCCCCTGTCCAGGCTTTTTTCCACCTGCTCTGTCCAGGCTTTTTTCCACCTGCGGCAGCAGCGCTTTTTTCCGGTCGCGGTCCCGATCCTGCTTCCCCCCCTCATTCCAACAGCTCCCCCAGCGCAATCTCCACCGCCTCCCCGTGCATGGTATGCCTCACCACCCCGTCCACGGCAACGGCGTCAAAAAACGGGTTCACGGCATAACCCTCCAGGGTGCGGGAAATCCCCTCCTCTGTAACAAGGGTAAGCCGCCAGCGGGGCGCGGCCTCTTCAGGCAGCGCAAAGCCCTCCTCCACCTGCCCCGAAACTCGCATGGCCGCCAACCGCCCAACCAGGTTGTCAAAGGTATCCACGGCGATGGCTCCCCCGTTCAGGGTGGCCTGTACGTCGTATAGGATGTTCCCGGCGGGGTCGTTGTCCAGCTGGTTGTTGGGCAGCACCCGCTCGGTCTTTTCCTTGCGAAGCTCCAGGGGCCGGCCCCGGATCAAAACGGACAAAGCGGCCACCTCCCCCGGCTCCATATCCCCCGGGTACTTGGAAAGCAGCCCCTCCAAGGTGGTGTTCACAAAGGCCTCCACCAGCACGCTGCTGACGTCGTAATACCGGCCGCCATACTGGCAGGTGTAGAAAAAATCCCCGGCCTTCTCCCCCAGTACGAAGGCCAGGATTTGCTCCGGCGCGACGCCGGGAACCAGCGCCCCCGCCTCATCCACCTGGTCCAAAACCCCTTCCCGCTGGTGGATTTCCACCTCCGCCAGGGGACCCTCAAAGCCGTAGTCCCCCCTGTTTTCCCAGGTGATGTCCTCCCTGGGGGCCCCCAGGCGAAACTGGGCGGCGGTGGTCAGCAAGGCCTGGGCGGCGGCCACATCCAGGGGATAGAAAAAGGGGCTTTCCAGGGCCGCGCTGAGGCTGCCCTGGCCGTCCGTGGCAAAGCCAAGCTCCAAAAGCTCCTGCCCCCTCAGGCGCAAGCGGATCCGGTCAATCAAAGGCTGGGCCAGGGCCACCCGCTCCACAGGCAGCAGCAGCCGGGCCGTGTATTCAAAGGACTGGTAGATTCCCTGGTCGCACATATATACCCCTGGGTCCCCGGACCAGCGGAAGTAATAATACCCCGTCTCCGGCACCTTCCAGCCCAAGGAGAGGGTGTCCTCCCTGCCGCCTTGGTACAGCACCCGCACCTCAATCTGGGGCGGCGCCAGGCCCATGTCCTCCAGGTGCCCCCGCACCTCCTCCCCGTCCCGGGTCACGGTGTCCTGCACCGTGATGACGGTAGCGGCCTCCAGAATGTTCTCCGACAAAGCCGGGTCAACGGGAAGCAATCCCTCGCCGGCCCCTTGCAGCAAAAGCTCCCCCTCCCGGTACAGCAGCGTGTAAGCCTCCCCGCCCAGATGGGTCACGGAGATGCTCCGGAGCTCCTGGGGGTCCGCTTTGTCCAGCACCTGAAACTCCCGCCCGCCGCTGAGGTTGGCCGCCACGGGAGAGGGAAAAATCCTCTTGATCTGGGGCAGCAGCAGCACCAAGGCCACGGCCAGGGCCAGCGCCACGCCAAAATAGAGCAGCCTGCGCCGCGCCGGCCGGGGGCCGGGCCTTTTTCCAGATTCCTTCACCTTTTGGGGATGGTGCATTCTGCTCCTCCTCCCGGGGCCGGGCTACCGGTTGCGGCGCGGCAGCAGCACCCACAGGGCCGCCGCCAGCACCAGCAGGGGCCCCGCCACCAGCAGCGCCAGCCCCAAAGCCTGCCCTCCGGCCTTCAGGCCCGGGTGGAAGGCGGTGGAAGCCATGATGTCCAAAGAAACGGTCTTTTGAGGCAGCAGCTCCCCCATCACCTGCATGATGAAGGGCTCGTTGAAGGTGCGCTGGTAGATGTACTCGTCCGTGAACAGCGTGCTGTTGCCAATGGCGAACATCCGGCTGATGTTCCCGTTGGCGTGCATCCGCCGGGAAATCAGGGCCAGGCTCATCTCCCCGGTGGGGTCCCCGGGCTGCCGGTCCATGGTGGTGTTGCCGTCGGAGGGGTCCCGCAGGTAGGCGTGGGGTCCGGTTTTCAGCACGGTCTCCGCCCGCAAGGCCCCGTCCCCCTCCCCGGGGGTCTCAAAGGCGCTGGCCCCCGCCAGCAGCAGCACGTCCATGTCCGCCACCAGCAGCGGCTGGGTCATGTCCAGCTGGGCCATGTAGGGCAGCAGGTAGATGCGCTCTCCGTAGTAGCTGCCCTCATCCTCCTCCCCGGCGATCACCACCCCCGGCAAGGGGGCCACCCCGTAGTTCTTCAGCAAAGCCAGGTAGTTGGGCAGGTTCATGGGGTCCGTGTAATCCCGGATCACAAACAGGCTTCCCCCGGCCTTGGCAAAGGCGTCGATGTCCGCCACCTCCCCCGGGCTCAAATCCTTCTGGGGGGCGGCCACCAGCAGCAAATCCACCCCCTCCAGGGCCCCGGGAACCGCCAGGCTCACGGCCTTGCTGTCATAGCTGTTCTGGTAGAGAAAGCCCGTCAGGCTGGCAAGCTCCGCCGGGGTCAGCTCCCCATGGCCTTGCAAAATCCCCACCTGGGGAACGGTCTCCTGTGTCACATACACCAACGCCTCGGTGAGCTTCTTTTCGTAGGCCAGGCCCACCACCTCAAAGGCCCCGGTGTCCATGTTGTAGCCCTGGGTCTGAAAATCCCCGTAGTCCAGCACCCGGTAGCGGCCGGTGGCCTCGCAGCTCACCACCACGCAGTCCGCCTGGATGGCGGTTTCCATGTTCCCTTGAAAGCGGGTGAGGATGCCGGGGTTTTTGGCGATGTCCGTAGGGGCCACGGTGATCTTCTCGCTGAGGGCCCCGTAGCGCTCCAGTAGCTCCATGATATAGCTGTCCATCTGCCCGCTTTGGTAGAGCAGATACAGGGTCACGGGATGGCCGAGGCCCTGGGCCACAGCCCGGGTCTGCTCCCCTGTGGAGGCGTAGCCGTTAAAGCTGAAATCCCTGCGCCAGCCGTATTCCTTCTCCAGGGATTGGGCGGCGATGTTCACCAGCACGCACACCGCCAAAAAGCCCCCCAGCATCAGGGCGCTGAGCCGCCCATGGCGCCATTTGGGCTGGCGCATCACGGTCCGGAGCCTTTCAAAAAACCTCTTCATGCCGCGCCTCCCTGGGAAAAGCGCTTCCCGTCCAGAAGATGGATGGTGCCCACCAGGCAGGCCGCGATAAAGGACAGGAAGAACAGGATATTGGCAAAGCTCAGCTGGCCCAAAATGAAGGGCTCATAGCGCCGGTACAGGCTCATAAAGCCCAGCGCGCCGCTGAGGACCCCAATGGGCACATACTGGGCCAGCAAATCCAGCAGCCATAGCACAAAATTGGCCCCAAAGGCCGCCACCGCCGCGCTGAGCTGGTTTTTGGCAAAGCAGGTCACCAGCAGGTCCAAGGCCAAAAAGCACAGGCCCTGGAGCGTGAGTCCCACATAGCCCACAAACCATTCCCCGGCGTACAACGTGCCGTACAGGCCGATGATCAGCACATACACATGGGTCAGCAGCACCGCCAGCCCCAGCACCGTGGCCGCCGCCAGGTACTTGCCCAGCACAATGGCCGTCAGGGATACCGGGCTGGTCAGCAGCAGCTGGTCCGTGCGCTTTTGCCGCTCCTCGCAGATCAGCCGCATGGTCAGCAGGGGGCACAGCAGCATCAGCAGCAGCGTCAGCTGGGACAGGAACAGCAGCAGCTCCCCGGACAGGGGCCGCAGGTTGTTCAAATAGAAGAGGATGCCGGACAGGGCCAAAAACACGCCCACGAACACATACCCCATGGACGTATAAAAGAACCCCCGCAGCTCCCGTTTGTAGATGGTGACCATCCCGTACGCTCCCTTCCCTCCGGCCCTTATTGGGAAATGGCCCGCAGGAAAATTTTCTCCAGGGAATCCTCCTGGCGGCCCAGGCGCAGCAAAGGCAGCGCCAGGCCGCTGAGCAGCGTAAACAGGGCCTCCTCGGGCCTGCCCTTGTCCCCAAAGGTCAGCGCCAAAGACAGCTCCCCCGGGGTGGAGTCCGGCTGCTTTTGCACCTTCAAAATCCCTGGCAGCCCTTGCAAGGCGGGCATCAGCTCCTCCTCCCGGGCCGCCACGGCACACAGCAGGGTCACCTCCCGGCCCTGGGTTCTCTGGCCCAAGGGCATATCCAGCTTCACCTTCCCATGGCTTAGAATCACCACATGGTCGCACAGCTGTTCCACCTCGGTGAGCATGTGGGAGGAAAACACGATGGTCCGGCCCTGGGCTAGGCTCTGGATCAGAGCCCGGATCTCCGCGATCTGCTTGGGGTCCAGCCCGGAGGTGGGCTCGTCCAGAATCAGCACCTCCGGGTCCCCGCACAGGGCCTGGGCCAGCCCCGCCCGCTGGCGGTAGCCCTTGCTCAAATGCCCCAGCAGGCGGTTGCGCATCTCCACCAGCCCGGTCTTTTCCATAATCTCCCCCACATGGGCCGGGATGGCTGCCCGCACCACGCCCCGAAGGGCGCTGGCAAAGCGCAGGTATTCCCACACGGTCATCTCGTCATACAAGGGGGGATGCTCGGGCATGTAGCCCAGCCGCCCCTTGGCCTCCCGGGGGGACAGCAGGGGGTCGTACCCCTCCACCAAAGCATGGCCCGAGGTGGGGGCCAAATACCCGGTGAGGATGTTCAGCAGCGTGGTCTTCCCCGCGCCGTTTTGGCCCAGCAGGCCCAGCACGCTGCCCCGGGCCGCCGTGAGCGACACCTCCTGAAGGGCCTGGACCGCGCCGTAGCGCTTGCTGACGTTGTGTACCTCGATCATGGGGCTCCCTCCGCTTCTTGCAGTCCCCGTTATTATAACAAAGTCCCGCAGGAAAGCTGTGAACGTATTGTAAACTTGGCCCGGAGGATGTAAAAAATCGCGGGACCCGCTTTGGCAACGCCGCCCCCCGGATGACCCCGCCTTGACACCCAAGGCCCCATCCGGTACAATCAACCCAGCATCCGAAAGGGGAGAAACAGCCGATGGGGCCTTTGATAAGCGTTTGCTGTACGGCCTACAACCACGAAAAATACATCGCCCAAACCCTGGAGGGCTTTTTATCCCAGCAGACCGAGTATTCCTTTGAAATTCTCATCCACGACGACGCCTCCCCGGACGGCACCGCCGATATCATCCGGGACTATGCCCGGCGCTACCCCGACCTCATCCGTCCCTTGTACCAGACGGAGAACCAATATTCCCAGAACGTCCCCATCAACGAAACCTTCAACTTCCCCCGGGCCCGGGGCAAGTACATCGCCCTGTGCGAGGGGGACGATTATTGGTGCCACCCGGCCAAGCTGCAGCGGCAGATCGCCCATATGGAAAGCGACCCCACCTGTACCTTCAGCTTCACCAACGGGTATATCCACGATGAAAACGGCCTTGCCCCGGACCGGGAGTTCCTGCCCTATTACGAGGCGGAGCGTCCTTGGTATACGGGGGAAAGCCGCCGCTACGAGCTGGAGGACATCGCCCGGCTCAGCTTCATCCCCACGGCCAGCTTCGTGTTCCGCACCGACGCGCTGCGGAACCTGCCCGCTGAATTCCGGGACAAGATGTGCCAGCACGGGGATTTGCGCATGAAGCTGTACCTGACAGCTGCGGGCCATGCCTGGTACGAGCATATGTACAGCTGCGTGTACCGGGAAAACGTGTCCGGCTCCGCCTTCCAGATTTGGATAAAGGAAAAGCGGGACCAGCTCTACGCCCGCTGCGCCACCGTGGCGGAGATGGTGGAGGATGTGAACCACTACAGCCAGGGCCGGGCCCAGGAGGCGCTTTTCGCCGTCCGGGACCATTACCTGAGGGTCATGGCCCACAACGCCCCCAGCCTGCCGGCCCTCACCCGGGGGCAGGTAGGGCGGGTGTACCGGGCCATGCCCCTTCAGGAGCGCCTGCGCTGCCGCCTGCGCCTGACGCTGCCCCCCGCCACGGCGCAAAAGCTGGCGGCGCTGGGCAGGCGCGTCCGGAAAGGAGCCAAGGCATGAGCGATTTTCCCTTCGGGCCTGCGCCCCTGTACCTGCTGGAAACAGATGAACGGGGCAACCGCATCCACATCCTCCGGGAGGACCTGCTTCCCTATTCCTTTGGGGGCAACAAGGTGCGCATCGCTTTGGAATACCTGAAGGATATGCGCTCCCGGGGGGCCACCCACATGGTGGCCTACGGCAACGCCCGGTCCAACCTGTGCCGGGTGCTCAGCAACCTGTGCGCCGGAGAAGGAATTCCCCTCACCATCCTCTCCCCCGCCGATGAGGACGGCCAGCGCCGGCCGGCCTTCAACGAACGGCTATGCCATGCCTTAGGGGCCCGCATCGTGCCCTGCCACAAAACCGGGGTGGCGGAAGCCGTGGACCGGGCTCTGGAGGAGATTCGCGGCCAGGGGGGCGTGCCCTACTACATCTATGGCGACCGGCTGGGTCAGGGGAACCGGGCCGTGCCCGTGGCCGCCTACGCGGGGGTATATCCGGAAATCCTGGCCCGGGAGAAGGCTTTGGGCCTGTCCTTTGACGCCATTTTCCTGGCTGCGGGCACCGGCATGACCCAGGCGGGGCTGCTGTGCGGCCAGGCTCTTGGGGATTCCGCCGGGGTGAAAGAAGGGAAGCGCCGCATCATCGGCGTCTCCGTGGCCCGGTCCGGGGAGGACGCCCGGGCCCATGTGGCGGCCTACTGCGGCGCGTATTTGGCAGCCGCCCATATCGGAGCGTCCGTTCCCCTGGACAGGATTGAGATTTTGGACGAATTCCGGGGCAGCTACGGCTTGCACGACACCGCCGTGGGGGCGTGCATCCGCCAGGTGCTGGCCCGCCACGGAGTGCCCCTGGAGGGCACGTATACGGGCAAGGCCTTTTATGGCATGGAGCAGATGCTCCGCGCCCAAAACTGGCGGGACCGGGATGTGCTGTTTATCCACACCGGCGGATTGCCGCTGTTCTTTGACGGGGCCCTGGAGGGTTGGGGCGGGCGGGAGTAGACGGCCCGGGCAAAAAGAAGTATACTGTGTAGGCCGAGGGCTTGTCCCCCCATGCATTCGCAAAGGGAAAGCGCAGGAAGGATCTGCTTTGTATGCGCATCAACGTCACCCGTAGCTCCATGCCCGGCTTTGAGGAGTTCTGCCGGGAGATTCGCGATTTATGGGATTCCCACTGGCTCACCAACGACGGCGGCAAGCTGCTGGCCCTACAGGCCCGCCTGGGGGACTTTTTGCAGTCCCCCCATATCTCCCTGTTCACCAACGGCCATCTGGCCCTGGAGGCCTTGCTGGCGGTGATGGAGCTGGAGGGCGAGGTCATCACCACGCCCTTTACCTTTGCCTCCACCACCCACGCCATTGTGCGCCGGGGGCTCACCCCGGTGTTCTGCGATATCCGCCCCGAGGATTACACCTTGGACCCCGCCCTTTTGGAGGGGCTCATCACCGAAAAAACCCGCGCCATTTTGCCTGTGCATGTGTACGGGTCCTTGTGCGATGTGGACGCCATCCAGGCCATCGCGGACCGGCACGGCCTGCCCGTGCTCTACGACGCGGCCCACGCCTTCGGGGTGACCCGGGATGGGGTATCCGCGACCCGCTTTGGGCTGGCCTCCATGTTCAGCTTCCACGCCACCAAGGTGTACCACACCATCGAGGGGGGGGCCATCGCCACCCAAAGCGAAGCACTGGCGGAAAAGCTGGCCCTGGAGCGCAACTACGGCATCACCGGCCCAGAGGACGTGATCTCCGTGGGGGGCAACGCCAAGATGAACGAGTTCCAGGCGGCCATGGGTCTGTGCAACCTGCGCCATCTGGCCGAAAACATTGCGCAGCGCAAGCGGGTCCACCAGGCCTACCTGGCCCGGCTGTCCTCCTTAGATGGGTTACGCCTCCCCACCCTCCAGCCGGGGGTGGAGAGCAACTACGCCTACTTCCCCGTGGTCTTTAAGGGGGACGGCAACCTGCGGGACGCCGTATCCCAGGCCCTGGCGGCCCAGGGCATCTATGCCCGCAAGTACTTCTACCCCTTGGTGACGGATTTTGAATGCTACCAAGGCCGCCCGGGCTTTGATTCCGCCTTG
>JARKQO010000415.1 GCA_029974855.1 Eubacteriales bacterium | reverse complement strand
CCAAAGGAAAGGACGATAAGCTGGATCAACAGGGCGAAATCCCGCTCGATCAGGCCCTGGTCGATGATTTTTCCCGTGAGGATGGAGGGCAGCACGCTCAGCAGCGAGGAGGCCACAATGGTGAGAAACACCAAGGCCATCTGCCACCGGTAGGGGGCCAGGTAGCCTCCCACCCGCCGGATCAGGGGCCAGGTGAGCTTGGGCGCGTTGCGCTTTTCCTCCTCGGAGAGGAACTTGGAGCCCGCCTTGCCAAAGCCGCCGCGAGGCCCGTTCATGGCTGGTCCTCCCGGGGGGCGTGGCTGCCGTGGTGCTGGTGGCCGCCTTGGTGCTCATGGCAGCCGTGGTGCTGGCGCCCCTCGTGTTCTCCGTGGTCGCCGTGGCCCCCATGCTTTCCATGGCCCCAGCCGCACCTGTCCCCGGTTCTCCCAAGCCGGCTGCGCCAATCTTCGTTCAGCTTTTCCAGCAGATCCGCCAGGCTGGCCCTTTCCTCCTGGGACAGGGCATGGAACAGCTCCTCCCGGCTTTCCCGCCTTTGCTCCTCCCGCTCCCGGGCGGTGCGCTGGCCCTCCGCCGTCAGCTCAATCTCCATGCCCCGCCGGTCCGCCTCGTTGGGGGTGCGGGCAATCAGGCCCCCTGCCTCCAGCTTTGCCAAAACCTCGCTGAGGGAGCCCGCCTGGATGCCCAGGTGCTCTTGCAACTCCCGCTGGGTCATCTTTCCCCTGCGAAGCAGCACGCCCAAAATGCGCCCCTGACCGCCCTTGGCGTCGGCCCGGTGCTGCATCTGGTGGGCGATGCCCCGCAAATGGCGAAACAGCCTCTCCTCCACAGGAGCGTCCTGAAAGGGTCCCTCCCCCATGTCTCCGCCGCCTTTTCTTCTGCCGTGGCAGCCATACCCGTCCCCGAAGGGATGTTGATTCGTATCCATCAATGCTTTCCTCCTGATTGATTTGATTTGTAGTCTTTGTGTCTTTCGTTCTTTGATCTTTTGGCTTTCAGATTCATTGGGTAACTTTTAAAATATACCATGGCGTTTCAATATTGTCAAGGTACCTTTTAATTTTTTTTGGTAAAGAGACAGATGCGGGAAGACCCTCTCCCTCCATCGGCTTCCGCTTAGCATAACGGTTCCTCTTGACATCTTGCGGCCTTTCCCCTATCCTC
>JARKQO010000385.1 GCA_029974855.1 Eubacteriales bacterium | reverse complement strand
TTTTGCTGAGATCCAGCCGTTGCCAATGGGGCACGTCAAAGTAAAAGAACGCTCCCACCAGGCCTATGAGAAACACGCTGGCCAAGGTGAGCAGCGCCTTGCGGACCCGGTGGCGCTTGGGCCTGTCCCGGCGGCGCTGGCGGCGGGAGGTTTCCGCGGCTGTGCCGGCTTCCGCTTCCTGGGCGGCGATGGCGGCCTGGCCGCCTGCCTCCCCGGCTTCCTCAGCCTCCCCGCCCTCAAGGCCCTCCTTTTCCTCAACCCCGTCCAGTTCTCCCAGCTCCCGGATGGCCTCCTGGTCCTCCCACTCATCCCCCGGCCCCTCAGGCTGTTCCTCCGGCTGTCGGGCGGCCCGCCGTTGCTCCCGGGCGGCCACCTTGGCGGCCTGCTTTTGCTCCCGGGCGGCCCGGCGCGCGGCCCGCTTGGTTTCCCGCTGGGCGGAGCGCTGCTGGGGATCGGGGGAAACCGGGGAGGCCTCCTCCCCCGCCTGGGTATCCTGGGGCGCTTCCTCCGGGGAAGGTTCCCTCTCCTCCGGCACGCCTTCCTCCCCGGGAAGCTCCCGGCCGCTTTGCTCCCGGGCCTCCTGGGGCGGCAAAGCCTCTTCTTCCTTCAAACGCTTGTCACGTTCGCTTCTCTTCATGCCCACACCCCGCACGCGGCGGCCCTGGGCTTACAACCCGGGCAGCCGCCACTTTTTCTTCGCGGTTAATATGCGCCGCCAAATCCTTTTGCAACCATGGTAAGGCCGTTAATAAGTACCATTTACTTCGGGAACGTATCTCTTGTATACTTTGAAACAACGATGTGTTGGAGGTGTGGGAGATGCGCGCAAGGTACGAAAAAATCTTTCGGCTTTGTGTGCTGGCGCTGATGCTGGGCATGCTGTTGTTTGTGGCGCTTCAAAGCCGCAGCCAGACCCTGGAAACGGTGAGTTACCAAACCTTTTTGCAAAGGGTCAGGGCGGGCCGGGTCAGCCAGGTACAGCTTCGGGACGCGGCCACCTTGGTGGCAGTGGACCAGGAGGGCAACCGCTTTGCCTTTGACAACCCCCGCGTAGACACCCTCAAGCACAGCTTGCTTTTGCAAGGGGTTTCCGTGACGGAGCAGGGGGCCGTGGAAAACGGCGTAGGCCTGCTGATATTCTTGCTGGCCGTAGGGGGCCTGGCCTTCTGGAGCAAGTACCGCCGGGGAGAACGGGCCCCTGTGGGCAAGTCCGTCATGGAAAGCGAAAAAACCGTGCCCACCACCACCTTCAGCCAGGTGGCCGCCAACGAGGAGGCCATGGACAGCCTGCGGGATTTGGTGAGCTTTATCCGCTCCCCGGAGAAGTACAGCCGCTACGGGGCCCGCATTCCCCGGGGCGTGCTGCTCTACGGCCCTCCGGGCACAGGCAAGACCCTCATGGCCCGGGCTTTGGCGGGAGAGGCGGGGGTGCCCTTTTTCGCCGTCAACGGCGCGGACTTTGTGGAGATGTACGTGGGGGTGGGGGCCAGCCGGGTGCGCACCCTCTTTGCCAAGGCCCGCAAGGCGGGCAGCGCCGTGATCTTCATCGACGAGATCGACGCCATCGGCAAGAAGCGGGACAACACCAGCGACGAGCGGGAGCAAACCCTCAACGCTTTGCTTTCCGAGATGAGCGGCTTTCGGGAGCAGGAGGGCATCATCGTCATGGCCGCCACCAACCGCATCGACACCTTGGACGAGGCTTTGCTTCGGGCGGGCCGGTTCGACCGCCAGATCGAGGTGCCCTTGCCGGGCTTTGAGGAGCGGGTGAAGATTCTCCAGGTCCACGCCCAGGGCAAGCCCCTGGACGAGGCCGTGTCCCTGTCGGCCGTGGCGGCCCAAACCGCGCTGTTTTCGGGTGCCCGGCTGGAGAGCATGCTCAACGAGGCGGCCATTCTGGCCGCCAAGCGCAATGCCCAAAACATCACCCGGGAGGATATCGACCTGGCCTACGACGTGATGATTTGCGGCAGCGACCGGCGCACCGGCTACGGCCAGGAGCGGGAACGGGAGATCACCGCCGCCCACGAGGCGGGCCACGCCCTGGCCACCTGCGTGCTGCTGCCGGACAGCCGCATCCGCAAGGTGAGCATCGTGCCCTCCTCCAAGGGGGCCGCCGGGTACAGCATGGCCATTCAGCCGGAGAAGATGTTCCACTCCAAGCAGGAACTGCTGCATCACATCGCCGTGGCCCTGGCGGGCCGCGCGGCGGAGGAGATCACCTACGGCGCGGATTTGGTGAGCACCGGGGCCGCCAACGATTTGGAAAAGGCCGCGGCTTTGGCTCGCAGGATGGTCTGCGAATGGGGCATGCTGCCCGAAGGGGACGGTTTGTACCTGTTCTCCCAATCCCGGCGGGATCAGGCGGCCCAGCAATGGCTCCAGTGCGGGTACGACCTGGCCAAAAAGGTGCTGCTGGGCTACCGGGCCTCCTGGAACCGGCTTACCTGCATGCTGCTGGCCCGGGAAGCGGTCTGCGAGGAGGAGGTGCGCTCCTGCCTGACCCCGGAGGCCGGGGCGGCCCGGGCCTGAGGACAGCGGCCCCTCGCGGTTCCGGGAGCCTTCCGGGCAGGCGGTTTACAAAAAGTTTACATGAACTTGGCAAAAGGGTGAAAAATCGGTATAATAAAATACGCTGTTCCAGGTGGACAAGGCATCACCCTTCCAAGGAGGCGCGTCATGAAAAACAGCGTAGTAAAGCGTCTGGTCTGCATTCTTTGGCTCTTGGTCCTTCTCCCTTTGTGGGCCGCTTCCGGGGAAACGGCGGCCTTTTCCATGGCGGGGTTTGAGGGGGACGAAAGCGTCCATCAATGGGAGACCAACGCTTTTTTTTCGCGCATGGAGGCGCGGACCGGCGTCCGCTTCACCTTTGATCCCTATACGGACTATGGCAAATGGCAGGCCGCCAAGGAGAGCATGTTCCGGGAGGGTCCCCTGCCGGATGTGCTCTTCAAGGCGGCTCTCACCACCCAGGAGCTGCTGGCCTATACGGACAGCGGCCAGCTCATTGACTTAAAGCCCTTGCTGGCGGAAAACGCCCCGAACCTTTGGGCCTTGCTTCAGGCCCATCCGGACTGGTTGGCGGCCATTACGCTGCCAAACGGCAAAATCGGCGCGCTGCCGGGCATCCACACCTTGCCCACCCAAAATCCCATCTGGATCAACCAGCTCTGGCTGGAGCGGCTGAACCTGTCCATGCCCACCAATGCCCGGGAGCTGCAAGAGGTGCTGCGGGCCTTTTTGGAAAAGGACCCCAACCAAAACGGTAAAAAGGATGAAATTCCCTTTGGCTTTCTGGGGGTATGGGACCTGAAGTTCTTCTCCCACGCCTTTGGGGCCGTGGTGAACGATTACAATATCTACCTGGATTCCCAGGGCCAGATCCATTTTTGGCCCCTGGAGGATGGGTTTTTCGCCATGCTGGGGTATCTGCGGGAGCTGCAAAGCCAAAAGCTGCTGGACTCCAACGGCTTTTACACCTCCGACGCCCTGCGATCCCCCACCGAGAAGGACGCCCCGGCGGTGTACGGCGCGTTCTTCGGCCCCAACCCCTTGCTGCTGGCCAACTATGACCGGGCCCAGGAGTACGTGGTCATGCCGCCCCTGGCCTACGGGGACGCCCAGGCCTACCGGGATTTGGCCGGGGAAATCACCCGGGGGGCCTTTGCCATCACCTCCGCCTGCCAGGACCCCGCCGCGCTGCTGCGCTGGGCGGATGTGCTCTATACCCCGGAGGGGGCCGTGGAGGCTATGGCCGGTGTGGAAGGGACGGACTACCTGCTGGACGAAGCCGGGCGCTGGCAATTCGCCCCGGAGCTTACCGCCCAAAGCGGCGCGGGGCTCAACGATTTGACCCTCTACGATACCGGCGGCATGCCCTGGCTGTTCCCCCTGGATTTCTACAACCGCTTTACAGAGGATGGGGTGGTACGCCTGAACGGGGAGCTGGAAAAGCTGAAGCCGCTTTTGCAAAAGCCCTTCCCGGATTTTCAGTTCACCCAGGAGCAGAGCCGCGAGGTGCTGGCCCTTCAAAATGAGCTGGGCCTGTATGTGGACGAGGCCTTTGCCCGCTTCGTGCTAGGCCAATGGGAGCTGACCCCGGAGGGTATCCAGGAGTTCCGCCAGGGGCTTAAGGACCACGGGGCGGACCGGATGATCGATTTCTGGCAGGGGATGGCCGCCGTGTGGACGGCGCCCGCGCTGCCGTAACGCGGGCCCCGGGCCCAAGGACAACCAAAGAAGGATGGGAATAGCGATGAACCAGTATGCGCAGATGATCCGGCAGCTGAAAACCCCCGGCGTGATGAAAACCCTGACCCATCTCTACGGCCAACGGGACGGGATGTTGGTGGCCCAGACCGCCCGGTATATCCACATTGTGAAAAAGCATGAGGAGTTGGTGGACGCCCAGGGGCCGGTGCTGCTGGTAAGCGCCCCGGGCCGCACGGAAATCGGCGGCAACCACACGGACCATAACAAGGGCAAGGTGCTGGCCGCGGCGGTGAACCTGGACACTTTGGCGGCGGTGAGCGCCCGGGAGGACGGCCGGGTGCGGGTGTTCAGCGAGGGGTATCCAGCCCTGGAGATGGACCTGGCGGAGCTGCTTCCCCAGGAAGAGGAAAAGGGCACCTCCGCCTCCTTGATCCGGGGCGTAGCGGCCAAGATGAAGGAGATGGGCTATCCCATCGGCGGGTTTGACGCGGTGGTCACCTCCTTGGTGCGGGGGGGCAGCGGCCTCAGCTCCTCCGCCTCCTTTGAGGTGCTGGTGTGCGCCATTTTGGACGCCCTGTACGGAGGCTGGTCCATGGACCCCCAGGTCCGGGCCCAGATCTCCCAGTACGCGGAAAACATCTATTTTGGCAAGCCCAGCGGCCTGATGGACCAGATGGCCAGCAGCGTGGGCGGCCTCACCTTTATGGACTTCAAGGACGACCAGGCCAAAATTGTGGAGCTGAACTATGACTTTGCCCGCAAGGGCATGGCTCTGGTGGTGGTAAACACCGGCGGCAGCCATGACGACCTGACCCCCCTGTATGCCGCCATTCCCGAGGACATGCGGGCGGTGGCCGCCTACTTCGGGGAAAAGCACCTGCGCCGGGTAAGGCCCGAGCAGTTCATGCAGGCCATCCCCAAGCTCCGCCACGAGCTGCCATGCTCCAGCCCGGACCGGGCCATTTTGCGGGCAGCCCATTTCTTCGCGGAAAACAGCCGGGTGATGGACCAGATGGAGGCCTTGCAAAAGGACGATCTGCCCTTGTTCTTGGAAAAAGTCGTGGAGTCGGGCCGCAGCAGCTTCGCCTATTTGCAAAACATCGTCTCCCAATGCGCGGGCCAGGAATTGGGCCTGGCGCTGATGCTGGCGGAGAAAAAGCTCCAGGGCAAGGGGGCCTGGCGGGTGCACGGAGGCGGCTTTGCGGGCACCACCCTGAACTTCGTGCCGGGGAGCGAGTTGGAGGATTTTGTGAAGGACATGGAGGCGGTCTTTGGGCCCCACAGCTGCAATGTGCTGGATATTCGCCCCGTGGGCGCGGCTTATTTGGATTTGCAAGGGAATTGACATCGCCGCCCCGTGGTGCTATGATGCTGGGGAAGCTAGTTGATGGCATCTTCGGGGCGGGGTGAAATTCCCCACCGGCGGTACAGCCCGCGAACCCGGGAGGGCGTTCCTCCAGGGCCGATTCGGTGAAATTCCGGAGCCGACAGTGATGGCGCGCGCGCCTGAGTCTGGATGAAAGAAGAGCAGCCGCCTTTGTGGCGTGATTGCCCCTGATGTTGAAGCCATCAGGGGCAAATTCTGTTCATGGAGGGAAAGAATATGGCAACTCAGGGAAAAAGGCTGGTATCCACCCGGGAGATGAGCACCATCGCGGTGTTGGCGGCGGTGGCCTCTGTATTGTTCATGCTGGAGTTTTCGGTGGTGCCGGGGGTGCCCTTTTACAAGATGGATTTCAGCAACCTGCCGGTGCTGCTGGGCACCTTTGCCATGGGGCCCTTGGCGGGCACCTTGGTGCTGGGCGTCAAGAGCCTGGTGGGGCTGCTGCACAGCAGCTCCCAGGGGGTGGGCGAGCTGGCGGACTTTCTGATCGGCTTGGCCATGGTGCTGCCCGCCGGGTTCATCTACCAAAGGAACAAATCCCGGCAAGGGGCCATCCTGGGCATGGGGGTGGGGGCGGTGCTGGCCTCCCTCACGGGGATTTTTCTAAACGTGTACCTGTTGATTCCGTTTTTCAGCGCCATGTTCCACCTGCCTGTGGAGGACATCGTAAAAATGGGGGCCACCTTCATCCCCTCCATCGACAGCCTGTGGAAGTTCGTGCTGTATATCACCGGGCCCTTTAACCTGCTGAAATGGGTGGCCATCAGCATTGTGGGCACCATGATGTACAAACCCCTATCCCCCCTGCTCCACGGAAGCGGCAGGGGAATCCGGCGGGGGGCGACCGGCGCAGCGGCCCGGGTTCAACGCTCAGGGGAGGACAAGGCGGAAAAATGATGCGCTATACCACCCAAAGCGCCGCCCAGACCCGGGCCTTGGGGCAGGCCCTGGCGGCCCAGCTTTGCCCCGGGGACGCGCTGCTGCTGTACGGGGACATGGGGGCCGGAAAGAGCGAGCTGGCCCGGGGCGTCGCCAATGGGTTGGGGGTGCGGGAGACGGTGACCAGCCCCACCTTTACCATCTTGCAGGTGTATGAATCGGGCCGCGTTCCCCTCTACCATTTCGACTGGTACCGGCTGGAGGATCCGGGGGAGCTGTACGAGCTGTCCATGGAGGAATACCTCCAGGGGGACGGGGTGGCGGTGGTGGAATGGCCCCAGCAGGTCCCGGAGGCCATCCCCCCGCAACACCTGATGGTGACGCTGACCCCTTTGGGGGAGGAGGCCCGGGAAATCCTCCTGGAGCCCATGGGGGGCTTCCGGGAGCTGGACTCTCTCAGCTGGGAGGAACAAGGGAAGAAGGAGACCCATTGAATTTGTTGGCAGTGGATACCTC
>JARKQO010000381.1 GCA_029974855.1 Eubacteriales bacterium | reverse complement strand
TGTGGAAGCCGCGGTGCTGGAGATGCTGGCAAGCAAATGGTATCCGGAGGTATTTGCGCGGCTGGACCGCTTCTGCGGGAAGCGAATGGCATTCATAGACGAAACCGTTGCGGCCTTTGCGCTTCAGGTGCAGTTTTATCTTTCCTGGCAGGAGTACCGCGCCCTCTTTCAAGGGGAGGGGTTTTCGTTCTGCTATCCGGACATCCGCGCTTCCAAAGGGGATATATCCTGTGAAAACGCCTTTGACCTGGCCTTGGCCAAGCGGCTGTGGCCGGAGGGGAAGCCTGTGACCAACGATTTTCGGCTAAAGGGGCCGGAGCGGATTTTGGTGGTCACCGGGCCAAACCAGGGGGGAAAGACCACCTTCGCCCGGATGTTTGGACAGCTGCACCACTTGTTCGGCCTGGGCCTGTCCATCCCCGGCAGCGCCGCCGCCTTGCGTTTGCCAGACGCGATTTTCACCCATTTTGAGCGGCAGGAGGACCTGACCACGCTGAACGGCAAGCTGCAAGACGACCTTGTACGCCTGCGGGAGATGCTTCGCCATGCCACCGGGGACAGCGTCCTCATCCTCAACGAGATCTTCTCCTCCGCCACGCTCCAGGACGCCCTGTTGCTGGGGCAACGGATGATGGAGCGAATCGCGGAGCTGGACGCCTATGCCGTATGCGTCACCTTCCTGGATGAGCTGGCCTCCTGCCATGAAAAGACCGTCAGCATGATGAGCACGGTTTTTCCTGAGGACCCGGTCCGGCGCACCTTCAAAATCCTGCGCCAGCCGGCGGACGGCTTGGCGTACGCGGTCCACCTGGCGGAAAAATATGACCTCACCTATGAGCGCCTGTCCCGGAGGCTTGCCCTATGAAAGCACAGCTGATGTACCGGGAAAAGGAGGCTCAGGCCAAGCCCCTGCCCCCTTTCGTTCAGATGACGCTCACCCAGGATTTGGAGCTGGGCATTGTTTTTTCCGCCATGGCCCAAGGGGACGAGATCATCGGCAGGTCCGTGCAAGAGGCCATGTTTGCGGGATTGCGCTCTCCGGAGGATATTTTGTACCGGCAAAGCGCGCTCAAGGATTGCATCAAGAACCCCGCCATGGTAAGGGGTATCTATCGCCTCACGCTGGAGGCGCTGGAAAAGCAAAGAAAGGGATGGTGGTGGTTCGATCAAAACCGCCCCTTGACCTCGCTTTTTTCCAATGCGGTGGACTCCCTCACCATGCTGACGGGGATGCTGAAGCAGCTGCGGGATATGGCGGACAAAGCCGCCGGGTCGTTCGCTTCCCAGGGGTTCACTTCCTTGTGGTCCATGCTCCAAAGGGAATTGGACCACGAATATTTTTCACGCATTCGGGAGCACCTGGCCGAGATCAAATTCCGGGACGGGATGCTGATCAGCGCGGGGCTGGGGAACTACAACCAGGGCGTGGGGTATGTGCTGCGGCGCAGGGACAAGAAGGGATTCAGGCGAAAGTGGCTTTTCGCGCCGTCCTTTGCGCTGGCCCCCAGGGACGAGGCGGGGGCGCGAGATTTTGACAAAAGGAAGGAGCGTGCCATCCAGGAGGCGGCCAACGTCCTGGCCCAATCGGCGGAGCCCCTGGTGGCCTTCTTTACCATGCTGCGGGACGAGCTTGCCTTTTACGTCGGCTGCCTGAACCTGTACGAGTCGCTGCAAGGCATCGGCGTTCCCGTGGCCTTTCCCGTTCCCATGGAGGAGCATACCCCAGGGCGGGAGATACAGGGGCTCTACGATGTAAGCCTGGCTATGGAAAAACGGGGCCCGGTAACGGGGAATGACCTGTGCGCAAGCAGCCAGTCCTTATGGATCATTACCGGCGCGAACCAAGGAGGAAAAACCACCTTTCTGCGGAGCGTCGGGCAGGCCCAGCTGATGATGCAATGCGGCCTGTTTGTGGCGGCCCGGGCGTATCGCGGGCCTTTGCGCAGCGGGGTGTTCACGCATTTCAAGAGGGAGGAGGACGCGGCGCTGGTCAGCGGCAAGCTGGACGAGGAGCTATCCCGGATGAGCGCCATAGCCGACCATCTGGCCCCCGGAGCGCTGGTGCTGTTCAACGAATCCTTTAGCGCCACCAATGAGCGGGAGGGCTCGGAAATCGGCAGGCAGGTGACCGACGCGCTGATTCATCACGGCATGGAGGTTTTCGCCGTAACCCACCTGTACGACTTTGCCAGCGGGTATTTTCAGAGGCGTTTGCCCTATGCCGCCTTTTTGCGGGCCCAGCGCATGGAGGACGGCCTCAGAACCTTTCGTATCGTTCCAGGCGAACCTTCGCAGACCGGGTTTGGCGACGATCTGTACCAAAGGGTTTTTGCGGATACCCCTTCCTTTAAACCAT
This sequence comes from Eubacteriales bacterium, assembly GCA_029974855.1. The sequence continues at coordinate 3,354 of JARKQO010000381.1, read as the reverse complement.
AGGGCCGGTTGCCATTCTCAAAGATAAATTTTTACATAATATTTTCTAAAATCAAACGGAAATTGACATATTATGTTGAAATTGGTAATATATAAAGTGAGAAGGTGTCTGTTGCGGCCTGTTCTCAGAGGGGAGGTGGCGGGAGCCATGAGCGGGGAAGACCAAGGACTGGCCAAACCCTTGTTTGACCAAGGGTTGGAGCAGGACGGCCCCCAGCCTCCCAATGCTTTTACCCCCATTTCCGTTTCGGAAAGGCTGAGGCAGCCCGCCAGGCGGCGGGATTCCTATGCCCAGGGTTCCTTGCCCCCTCTGCGGCCCGGGCAGCGCTATGGCTATGGAACGCCCGATGCCCGGGAGGCGGAAGCCCCCGGGGTTCCCCTGTCCCATCCCGCGCCGCCGTCCTTTGCGGCGCCTCTGGAGCGCCAGGCGGAGGATTTGCTGCAATATCAGCAGGATTATTGGTTTCAGCTTCAGGGCCATGGAAACCGGGAGGCTCCCGTCAGGGAGGAGCCTTCTTTCCCATTGCCTCCCGCACCCGTTTATGAGGGGGAGCGGCCCGCGCCCCCCTCTCCCCCCAGAACCCTCTGGGACGAGGACTTTTTGGAGCCCGCCCCGGAGGAGGGCCTGGCCCCCTGGGCCCCCTACCCCTGGGAGCTGGCCCCCCGGGAGCCCGACCCCTGGGAAGCCCAGGCCCCCGAGGTCTGGGAGCCCCAGGACATGGGGTACGTTCCCTTGGGGGAAGGCGCGCCCCGGGAGCCCCTGTGGGAGCCTCAGGAGCAGTGGGCGGCAGAGCCTCCCTTCCCACCTCAGAGCATTCCGGAGATCATGCCTCCGGCGGCCCCGGGCCCGGCCTGGAGGCGCTGGCTCCACAGGGCCTTCCCTATGGACAGGAACGCGGAAATGACCAAGGAGCGCCTGTTTCACACTGTTTTGGCGGGGGTTGTTTCCCTGGCGCTGGCGTTTTGCCTGCTCCAGGTGGGCCGGCTGGTGCTGGGCCTTCTGCGTAACCAGGAGGAGATGAAGGCCGTCCGGGAGGAATACTATGCCCTGGCGGGGGTGGAGCTGGCCCGGGAGGCCTCCCGGGTGGAACTGCTGCCCCCCGGGGAAACCTACACCCCCACGGCGGCCCCCCCCGTGGTGGAAACGCCCCCTCCCGCCCCCGGGGCGGACCCGGTTTTGGCCGCCTCCGCCCAGGAGGCCCCGGCCATCCCGCGGCAAGAGAGCAGCCCGGAGCCGGGCCAGCGTACCAAGCTGACCCAGTATCCCCACAACCCCCTGAACAACGTGCTGGAGGCCTTCCGGCTGCCGCACCAGGAGAACCCGGACATCGTGGGCCGCCTGTTCCTGGAGGGCCTGGTGGATGAAACCGTGGTGCTGCGCAACAATACCTATTACCTGACCCACAGCGCCAGCGGGGCTTTCAGCCAGACCGGGGCGGTGTTTGTGGACGAGGCCTGCGGCCTCAGGAGTCCCCCGGAAAACCTGCTGCTGCGGGGGCAGAGCACCGCCCCGGGCAAGCTGCTGGAGCCCCTTTGGCAGTACGCCACCCAGGGGGCGGAATTCGTGCGCCAGCATGGGCTGCTGAGGATGGACACTTTGTACGAGGAAGGGGAGTACGTGGTGTTCGCGGTGATCGTCACCAGCAACCAGGCCGCCTCGCCCCAATACTTCAACTACGCCGGGTACCCCTCCTTCCCCAGCGACAGCCAGATGGAAAGCTATGTGGCCGCCGCCAAGCAGCGCTCCCTGTACGAGATCCCCGTGGAGGTAGCGGCCACGGACCGGCTGCTGACCCTTTCCACTTTGGGAGCGCCGGACGGGGCCACCTTGGTGCTGATGGCCCGGAGGCTCAGGCAGGGGGAGAGCGCCGCCAGCCTTTTGCGGGCCTTGGGGTCCATTCGGGTGAAATAAAGGATCGGACCGATCCGGGAATAGGGGGATAACCCATGGAGCCAAAGGAACTGCGCATCAGAACTGGGGAATGGCTGTTGCCTCATGGCGGCGTGGACCTGACGGCCTGGGCCTGCGTGGCCTGCGACCAGTTCACCTCCCAACGGGAGTATTGGGAGCGGGCGGCGGAGCTGGTGGGGGAGAAGCCCAGCACCCTGAAGCTGATTTTGCCGGAGAGCTACCTGGAGGAGGCCGGGGAGCGCATCCCCAAAATCCACCAGGAGATGGAGCGCTATTTGGCGGAGGACCTGTTGGAGCCCAAGGCTGACCGGGGCTTTATTCTTACGGTGCGCCGCACGGGCAGCGGAACCCGGGCGGGGCTGGTGGCGCTGATGGACCTGGAGGGGTACGATTTCCGGCCCGGCAGCGATTCCCTGATCCGGGCCACCGAGGGCACCATTTTGGAGCGGATTCCGCCCCGGCTGGCGGTGCGCCGGGGGGCGGCCCTGGAGATGAGCCACGTGCTGATGCTGCTGGACGATCCGGGGAAAACCGTGGTGGAGCCCCTGCTGGCCCGGGCCGGTGACCTGGAGCTGCTGTATGATTTTCCCCTGATGATGGAGGGGGGCCATGTGACGGGATATGCCGTCACAGACCCCCGGGATATCCAGGGGGTGTACGCCGCTTTGGGGCTGCTGAAGGCGGGGCTGAAGGGGGAAAAGCCCCTGCTGTACGCCGTGGGGGACGGGAACCACAGCTTGGCGGCGGCCAAGACCTATTGGGAGGAGCTGAAGCCGGGCCTGAGCCCCCGGGGGAGGGAGGACCACCCCGCCCGCTTCGCCCTGGCGGAGCTGCAGAACATCCACGAGGAAGCCCTGATGTTTGAGCCCATCCACCGGCTGGTCACAGGCTATGAGGGCCAGGCCCTGTTGGAGGATTGGGGGACCTATGCCCGAGCCCATGGCATGAGCCTGGAGGGCTGGGCCGGGAGCCAGGAGATCCTTTGCGTTTTTGGGAGCCAGCAGCGGAAGGTGACCCTGGCCGGGTCCCCCCAGATGCTGGCGGTGGGCACCCTCCAGACCTTTTTGGACCATTGGCTGCGGGAGCATCCCGGGGCCGGGCTGGATTACATCCACGGGGAGGAGGCCCTCCGGGCCCTGGCCCAGGGGGACGAGGCCATCGGCTTCCTGCTGCCAAAGCCCGAAAAGGGCAGCCTCTTTGCCACAGTGCGGCAGGAGGGGGCCTTGCCCCGGAAAACCTTCTCCATGGGGGAGGCCTGGGAAAAGCGCTATTATTTGGAGACCCGCAGGCTGACGAGGCCTTGAGGGCCGGCGAGAAAAATCCAGCGGGATGCCCCCGGCCTTGCCCCATACGCTCCACAGATCCGGCATGATGAAATACCGCTCACAATGGGCGGCAAACTTCTTGTGATCTTCCAAGTGCTTTCCAAAACAGAATATCCTT
>JARKQO010000318.1 GCA_029974855.1 Eubacteriales bacterium | reverse complement strand
CCCAGCAAACTGACGGACCACTCCGTCAGGCGCAGCCCCTGGAAGGGCGGCCAAGGCGACGTGGTGCGGGAAGTGGCCCAGGCCTGCCTGGAGGGAGGCCTCCCCTTCGGGGTCTATCTCTCCCCCTGGGACCGGCACGATCCCCGCTATGGCGATTCCCCGGCCTACAACGAGTATTTTATGGGCCAGCTTAGAGAACTGCTGACGGGCTATGGCCCTGTGTTTTGCGTCTGGTTTGACGGCGCTTGCGGCGAGGGGCCCGACGGGCGGCGGCAGGTGTACGATTTTGACGCCTATTGCCGCGTGATCCGGGAATTGCAGCCCCAGGCGGTGATCAGCGTATGCGGCCCGGATGTGCGCTGGTGCGGCAACGAGGCCGGGCATTGCCGCACCAGCGAATGGAGTGTGGTGCCCCGGGCGCTCCAGGACGCGGAGAGGATTGCCGAGAAATCCCAAAAAACCGACGGCCCGGCCTTTGCACGCCGCGTCAGCAGCACGGACGAGGAACTGGGAAGCCGCAGGGCCATCCGGGACGCCGGGGAACTGGTCTGGTATCCGGCGGAGGTGAACACCTCCATCCGGCCCGAATGGTTTTACCACTCCCGAGAGGACGGGCTGGTGAAATCCGTGAAGGAGCTGACGGAGATTTACTTCTCCTCTGTGGGAGGCAACGCGGCTTTTCTGCTGAACATCCCCCCGGACAGGCGCGGGCTGTTGCATGAAAGGGACGTGGAGCGGCTGGAAGAGCTTGGGGACGCGCTCCGGCGGGCCTTTGCCCGGGAGGTCAGCCGTGACGCGACCGCCATTGCCAGCGAGGAGCTGGACGAATGCCATGCCGCGCAAAACATCCTGCTGAACCATAAAGACGCCTGCTGGCGGCCCAAGAACGGGACCGAGCAGGCCCGGCTTACGGTGCGCTTTCCTGCCCCCCGGCTCATGGACAAGGTCCTGCTGATGGAGCAGATCGCCGCCTTTGGCCAGCGGATCGAGGCATTTTCCCTGGAATATGAGGACGCTAGTGGCTGGAAGCCGCTGTATAGGGGCACTGTGGTGGGGTACAAGAAAATTTGCCGCTTCGAGCCAGTGACGGCCCTGGCCCTTCGGTTGAACATCGAGGGGTCCCGGTGGTATCCCACGATTGCGCGGCTGGGGGTTTTTTGCACGGAGGAAGCTGAAGGGGATCTGACTGCCTTCCCATAGGACCCGTCGTGAAGGTCACATTTGCCTGTCAGCGGCGAAGCCTTTTCATCCAGCTAAGCCGGCCAAGCAATGCCCTTGCCCGGGTCCTGCTTTTGCCCCCGCCTAGTACCCGACATAGAAGAACGGGGCGTCACGATCTCCTGACAGAGGAAATGGGCGCAGCCGCCCAGATGAAACCGCCCATGGCGTCCAACCCCTTGAGGTTTGGACAGCCATGGGCGCTTTGCCTTATCCCTGCATTTTCAATGAAAACCCGTTGTCCGCCTTACTTCCCCAGCTCGGCTTTCACCACAGCCTCCGGGATGCCCTGGTAGAACAAGGCCAGCCACTTTTGTTCGCTTTCCAGGTAGTCCGCCTCATCCGCGAAGGGCTCCCGCACCTGATCCATCAAAACCGTTTCCGCTCCCGCGGCATCGTAGCCGGTCACCTTGATGCGGATTTCCTCCCAGTCGCCCTGTTCATCGTGCAATACCGATGCCCGCCGGTATAGCATGGGCCGGCCATCCTCGCCGATGCGGTACAGCTCCCGGATGCCGGTGACGGCGCTGTCATGAATGAAGTTGCTGATGAGCCCTTGCTCCGGATAGAGCCGATAGGCGGACAGATTATCCAGCACCGGCTCGTAATGATACTGCCCGTCGGCGGGGCTGTAAAGAAAATGCGTACTGAACACGTTGGAAGCGCCCTGTATGCGCAGAGCCACCAGGTCAGGATAGCCGTCAAAGTTCAGGTCCTCTATCCTCACCAGGGGCGCCAGGCCTTTCCCGTCCTCCAGGGAGGGAAAGAGCAGGTCCGCAAAAACATGGGCCGGCCGGTCCCTGTCCGTGATGTGGATTCTATACACCCTGTCCTCCTGCCACTGGGGCACGGTAAACGGGGCCACATACACATCCACCTGAAGATTGGGCATGTTTCCGCTGCCGCCGCTGACGGAAAACACCGGCGCTTTCTCCTGGGCGCAATAAGAGCAGGCCCCGCTCATGCCTTCCCGCAGCTTCTCCGGCAATGGCTGGAGCGGCAGATACTTGGGGCTCACGGAAGCACAGTTGGGATCCATATGGGCATACCGCCCGCCTTCGGGGTTGTAATACCAACGAAGCGTATGGGGGTCCGGTACGCTTTGCGCAAGGGCGGTCCCGCATCCCCAAAGGAGCGCGCAAGCAAGAAAAATAGCCAAAAGCCTTTTCACATCCCATTCCTCCTTGAACCTTCTTCACTCAAACCGCTCTATCTCCATCAACTGGGCCTGGGTATTCTGTTCCAGGTAGAGGATCACAGCGTCCAGCATCTCCCGGGCGTGATGCCCCTTGCCGGAGACCACCGCCACCCCGATGGTAAGCATCTGCCGCGCATCCTGGGTATCTACCTCCGCAATGGCGACGTTGAATTTGTGCCTTGCCCCGTCGATCATGCTGCGGCATACCTGGCGCTTATCCTTGAGCGAACGGGCGTCCGGAATGTGAAACCGGAGCTCCGCAGACAAAACCACCATGGGCCTTTCCTCCCTCCGTCATTGTATTCACGGCGCTGCCGCCAAAGAATAGGAAGGATATCCCTCTATTCCCCCAGCTTCTGATGCCAGATGGCGGCAAAGGCCGCGGCAGCCAGCCCGTAGGGCCAGTTCCTGCCCCTGGGCGTCACACGGTAGCACAGGCCCGGAAACAGATGCAGCGGGATGGTGGGCGCGCTGATCAAAGGCATATACATCCCCTCCGGCCCTTCACCGATGCTGTCCACCACAGCCCGGAACGCCTTTTGCCCCGCCGGCAGGAACTTTTGGTCCAAATACCCGTTTTTCACCGCGTGGAGGATGCCGGCGGCTATCAGGGCCGTGGCGGAAAGCTCCGGGTAGCTGCGCTTGCCGAAGATGGTGTTGAAGGTACCGTCCGGGTTTTGCAGAGGGACCACCGCCGCCACCGTATCCCCCAGGATGGCGCGGATTCCCTCAAATTCCGGATGGCCCGGGCCAATGCTGTCCATGATCATGGGCAAAGCGCACACCACCCAGCCGTTGCCCCGGCCCCAGAACACATCGCCCCGGGGGTGGGGGCGGCCCGCCTTCACCCAGTAGCTGTGGTACCACAGCTTGCGGCCGGGGCTTTGCATGTAGCGGCTATAGATGCGGGGCTGACGGGCGGCGAAATCCAGCAGCTCCTGGTCGCCGTTGTCGGCGGCGTACAGGGCCGGGAACACGCTGAACATCATCAGGCTATCCACCCAGATGGATTTGGGATAGAATCTGCCCTCCAGGCTCTTGCCCAGATGGTTCACAGCGTCGTCGATCAGGCGGGGCTCATAGCGGATATAGTCCAGCACCTTTTGGGTCAGGCGGGCATAGGCCTGGTTGCCAGTTTTCTTCTGCATGGCGTAGGTAATGAGGGCCGGGGCGGCCCGGTCGGCATAATCGATGGGCGGCACATGCTCCGCCCAGTAATCGCAATACGCCGTGAGGAACGGGGTGAATTCTTCCGTGCCCCTCAGGGCGTCCAGCCCGCTGAGGGCATAGCCGAACAGCGCCTCGCCCCACATCCACCTCATTTTGGGGTCGCGCCGCGCCGCCACATCCCGGCAAAGCCTCAGCACCTTGTCAAACCCGGGGTCCGTCATACACCGTCCACCTCCCTTCGCAGCCCGTCCCACACCAGGCGCAGGCTATGGCCGCCAAAACTGATTTCATACGCGCCCGGCAGCCGCTCCGCTTTCCCGTAAGGGCTGTCCAAGCGGGGATGATCGGCTGGCTGGGCCTGCCCGTTTACCGTAAATCCCCGGCGGTAGGCCAGGGCAAAAGCGGTGCCGTCCACCGTCAAGCGTAGCGTTTTCCCTTCCAGCACCAATGAGGACCCCTTGGCCGCCTCCACAAACGCGCCATAGCTGCCGTGGCTTTTTTGGCTGCCCATCACGCAGGCCCAACCCGTCACCTTGCCCCGCTGAATCAGCTCGTCCTCTCCCTGCCGCTCCAAGGGATACAGGGCATGCAGCGCGATATATCCCCCTTCGCTACGGGCGCAAATCAGCCGGTCGCCCCAGGGCGTCACCTCGTCAAAGGCGGCGGCGGGGAACCAGGCATGGGTAAACCACTGGCGCTGCTTTTCCAGCAGGCCCCGGCGCACCCGAAGATCATACAGGCACAGGCATACATTCTCATGCTGGTGCGCATGGGGCAAAACCCCGTTTCCCACCCAATAGGACGGCGAGAAATTGCGGGCGTTATCCTCAAAAAAGGCCGCGCCCGGGTGGGTGGTAAACACCGTGACCTCCTTGCCCACCGTGGCCTGCCAGATATGCTGCTGGTCCCCGAACTCGCCGGGGTGGTATTGCTGCGCGGTGGACAGCATAAAGTCCGCCGTCTTGTAGGTATAGCTGTTGGCACGCTGGATGGCGATGCCCTGGGTGACGGGGTTCAGCAGCCGGACCACCAGAGGCGTCAGGCCCAGCCGCTTCATCAGGGGAATGTCCATGCTTTTGATATCCTTGAGGAAATCATTGGTCCGCAGGTTCCATTTGTCGAAAATCTCCAGGGTCTGGTTGGCGGATTCCGGATTGGTAAAGGCTTCCATACTCCACAGGTACATGCCCCGGCGCAGCATATCGCCCCGGTCGGTAAAGTGGCCGTCCACCTCCCCAAGGGCCAGGCCCATGGAATCCCTGATGATCGCGTCCGACGTATCCCAGGCGATGGCTTTCAGCACGGGCGGAACC
>JARKQO010000306.1 GCA_029974855.1 Eubacteriales bacterium | reverse complement strand
TTCGTCCGAAGCGCTCACTGCGTGTCCTTAACCCCCGTATTAAAACGGCCCGCAGGCCGTTTCCCTGGGAGTCCAGAGGGGACCTCTGGCATGCTTTTTGCTTCTTTTTGCATGAGCAAAAAGAAGGCCCGTCCGTCGAGGACGAAGGGAGGAAATTATAAAAAGGAATGAAAAATGAAGAACAGGAACGAAAAGTACAGGAAAAAGGGTTGTAGCAATTTTCAATTTGCTACAGCCCCTTAATCTGCCGCCACAGGCCGAAAAATGCGTGTTCCGCCGGCCCGTATGCGCTTATGTGTGGAAAATGGGGAAGCCCTCGTTAGCCGGCAGGTCGGCGGGCAGGAGCAGCGTGGCGGCGCGCACCGCGTCGCGGCCGTAGCGCCGGCACAGGGAATCCACCGTGCGGTCCAGGCACAGCAGGCGCTCCTGCCGCTGGAAATCCTGGAAAATGTCCAACTGCTGGGGGGTGCTCTCCGGCAGCAGGCGGGTGGCCCGCAGGGTGACGGAACGGATGTTCTGCTGCCAGGGGTAGTGCTCTTCCAGCAGCGCCATCCCCGTGCGGGCCAGCTCCATGCCCGACTGGGTGGGGCGGGGGAGGGGCCCCTGGTACTGCCGGGTCAAAAGCTGGCTGTCTCGCACGTACATTTGTACGGTTTGGGCCTTCACCCCGTTCTCCCGCAGGCGCCGCCCCACGTCCTGGGAAAGCGACAGCAGCACCCGCCACAGCGTCTCCCGGTCGGTGATATCCCGGGAGGGGGTGGTGCCCCGGCCGATGCTTTTAATGGGAAAGCTCTCCGCGGACTGGAGCACCTCGCTGCGGTCCAGCCCGTTGGCAAAGCCCCACAGAGCCACGCCGTTTTTCCCCAGCCGCCGCCGCAGGCAGTCGGGGTCGGCCCGGGCCAGGTCCCCGATGCTGCGGATGCCCAACTGCGCCAGGGATTTGGCCGTGGCGCGGCCCGCCCCCAACAGTTCCCCCACCGGCAGCGGCCAGATCAGCTCGCGGAAACTGCCCCGGGGGATGCAGGTGGTGGCGTCTGGCTTGCGCAGGTCCGAGCCCAGCTTGGCGAAGATCTTGTTGAAGGATACGCCCACGGAGACGGTCAGGCCCTCGGTTTTCGTACGAATGTTCTCTCTGATTTGATCGGCGATGGACTTTCCGTCGCCGAAGAGCAGCGTGCTGCCGCTGACGTCCAGCCAGCACTCGTCGATGCCGAAGGACTCCACCCGGTCGGTGTACTGCTCGTAGATCTGGCGCACCATTTTGGAATATTCCAGGTATTTTTCCACATGGGGCGGCACCACCACCAGCTCCGGGCATTTTTGCTGCGCCTGCCAGGTGGCCTCCCCCGTGAGCACCCCATAGCTCTTGGCGAGCTGGTTTTTGGACAGCACGATGCCGTGGCGCTCCTCG
>JARKQO010000299.1 GCA_029974855.1 Eubacteriales bacterium | reverse complement strand
TTTTGGAGGGGCTCATCACCGAAAAAACCCGCGCCATTTTGCCCGTGCATGTGTACGGGTCTTTGTGCGATGTGGACGCCATCCAGGCCATTGCGGACCGGCACGGCCTGCCTGTGCTCTACGACGCGGCCCACGCCTTTGGGGTGACCCGGGATGGGATATCCGCGGCCCGCTTTGGCCTGGCCTCCATGTTCAGCTTCCACGCCACCAAGGTATACCACACCATCGAGGGGGGGGCCATCGCCACCCAAAGCGAGGCCCTGGCAGAGAAGCTGGCCCTGGAGCGCAACTACGGCATCACCGGCCCCGAGGACGTGATCTCCGTGGGGGGCAACGCCAAGATGAACGAGTTTCAGGCGGCCATGGGCCTGTGCAACCTGCGGCATCTGAGGGAAAACATTGCACAGCGCAAGCAGGTCCACGAGGCCTACCTGGCCCGGCTGTCTCCCCTACAGGGGTTACGCCTCCCCACCCTCCAGCCGGGGGTGGAGAGCAACTACGCCTACTTCCCGGTGGTCTTTGGGGGAGGCGGAAACCTGCGGGACGCCGTATCCCGGGCCCTGGCCGCCCAGGGGATTTATGCCCGCAAGTACTTCTATCCCTTGGTGACGGATTTTGCGTGTTACCAGGGCCGCCCGGGCTTTGATTCCGCCTTGACCCCCATCGCCAAGGAAATCTCCCACCGGGTGCTGACGCTGCCCCTGTACCCCGGCCTTCAGGAGGAGGATGTGGAGCTGATCTGCGGGATCATCGCCCAGGTGCTGAGCCATGGCTGAGCCCCGCGGCGGCAAGGCCGCCGCCTCCTTCCTGTTCAAGCTGGTGGAAAGCCTCTCCACCCAGGGCGTCAGCTTTGTGGTAGGCATTGTGCTGGCCCGGCTGCTGCTGCCCGAGGATTACGGCCTGCTGGGCATGCTCATGGTGTTTGTGACCCTGTCCCAGGTCTTTGTGCAAAGCGGCCTGAACACGGCCTTGATCCAGAAAAAGGACGTGGACGAAACCGATCTTTCCTCGGTTTTCTACGTGAGCCTGGGTATTGCCGCAGCCCTGTACCTGTTGCTGTTCTGGCTGGCTCCCGCCATCGGCGCGTATTTTGCCATGCCCAAGCTGGCCCCGGCCCTGCGGGTGCTGGCCCTGGCGCTGCTGCCCGGGGCCTTGGTATCGGTGCAAAACGCGGTGGTGGCCCGGCAGCTGGCCTTCCGCAAGCTGATGCTGGCCAGCCTGATTGCCACGGTCCTTTCCGGAGCGGTGGGGGTGGGCATGGCTTTGGGAGGGCTGGGGCACTGGGCTTTGGTGGGCCAGCAGCTTACGGCCCAGTGCGCCTTGCCTTTGCTGCTGTGGGGCATGGTGCGCTGGCGGCCTGGGCGGCTGTTCTCCTGGAGCCGGGTGCGCATCTTGATCTCCTTCGGGTGGAAGCTGCTGGCCTCCAGCCTGCTGGACACCGGGTATGCCAATCTGCGTACGGCGGTGATCGGCAAGCGTTTTGACCGGGACACTTTGGGCTTTTACAACCGGGGCAAGCAGTTTCCGGAGTTGATGATGAACGCGGTGAACGGCTCTATCCAAAGCGTGATGCTGCCGGTGCTCTCCCAGGCCCAGGAGGACATCCCCCGGATGCGGCAAATGCTGCGCCGCTCGGTGATGGTGAGCAGCTTTCTGGTGCTGCCCCTGATGGCGGGGCTGGCGGCGGTGGCCCGGCCCTTGGTGAGCCTGCTGCTGACGGATAAATGGCTGGCTTGCGTGCCCTTTTTGCAGATCGCCTGTATCGACTTTGCCTTTTACCCCATCCATACCGCCAATCTGCAAGGGATCAACGCCATGGGCCGCAGCGACGTGTTTTTGAAGCTGGAGCTGATCAAAAAAAGCTACGGCCTGGCGATCCTGGCCATCACGGTGCTTTGCTTCCACAGCGTGCTGGCTATTGCCTGGGGCGCGGTGGTGAGCACCTTGCTGTCCGCCTTTGTGAACGCGTCCCCCAACCGCAAGATGCTGGGCTACGGCTATTGGGCCCAAATGCGGGACGTGCTCCCCTCCATGGCCCTGTCCGGGGTGATGTTTCTGGCGGTGTCCGCTTTGGGGCGCTTGCCTTTGGGGCCGCTGCCACTGCTGTGCTTGCAAGTGCTGGCGGGGGTGGCCCTCTATGGCGGGCTGGCCCTGGCCTTCAGGCTGGAAAGCTTGCGCTACCTTTTGGACATGGCCCGGGACCTGCTGCGAAAGCGAAGCTCCATGGAAGCATAGGGAGGAATCGGCAATGAAAACAACGCTGATCACAGCGGTGGGTTCCGCCTCCGCCGCCGCGGTAAACGCGGGGCTCCGGAAGCTGGGGCACCGGGTGGTGGGCTGCGACATCTATCCCCGGGCCTGGAACTTGGTATCCAACGAGGTGGAGCTGTTCTTCCAGGCCGTGCCCGCCACGGACTCCGAGGCGTACCTCGCGCAGCTTCTGGAGGTTGTGGAGCGGGAAGGAGTGGAGTATTTAATGCCCCTCACCGATGTAGAGGTGGACGCGCTCTGCGGGGAAACAGCCCGCTTTGCCCTGCCAGGCCGCCCTTGCACCTTGTGCGTCCCCCGGGAAGCCGCCGCCCGCCTGTGCCGCAACAAGCTGGCCATGGCGGAGGGTTTGGAAAAGGACGGCCTGTGCCAGACCATCCCCACCTTCTCTCCCTATGGCTATGAGCCTAAAGAGACGGACTTTCCCCTGATGCTCAAACCCCTCCATGGCCGCAGCAGCCAGGGCCAGGCCGTGGTGCATACCCAACAGGCCTTCTTTTTGGCCCTGGAGGCCCGGCGAGACTACATCGCCCAGCCCTTTCTGGCGGGGGATGTGTATACCGTGGATGTGGCCCGGGACGCCTTCGGCCAGGTCCGGGCCTTGGTGAGGCAGGAGCTTTTGCGCACGCCAAACGGCCTGGGCACCACCGTGCGGATTTTGCCCGGCCATCCCCTGGAAACGGTATGCGCCGCCATCGCCGCCCGGCTGGATTTGGTGGGGGTGGTGAACATGGAGTTCATCCGCCACGGGGATACTTACTATTTCTTGGAGGTGAACCCCCGCTTCTCGGGGGGGGTGGCCTTCAGCGTTTCGGCGGGCATGGACTTCGTGGCCCTTGCCATGGCCTGCTACCAGGGCCAGGCCATGGCCCCGGCGGCCCCTGTCAGGGAGATGTTTTTGGTCCGGCGGGTGGAACCGGTGATCACCCAGGGATAAGGACTCTTGGCCTTCCCAAAGGGTCGGCCTGCCGCGCCCTTTTGGCCGCGCCTTGCATATCCTCCCGAATTGCGTTACAATATAGTGTATTTTGACCGGCCCTTCCCCCGGCTAGGAAAGGAGGAGAGCTCTCCTGCGCGTATATCATCCCGCCCAAACCACCAACGGGATTCCTCCCGAAAACGTATTCCTGATCGCGGACAGCGCCAATGTGCCTGTGGCGGAAGGGTTTCTCATCCATACCTATCACCCCTACCTCTTTGCGGAACGCCCCATCAACATGTACATCAGCGTGCAGTCCAAGGGGCCCGGCCGGGAGATGCTGCTGGGGGCTCTGCTGGCCCGGGCCTACCAGCTGCGGCTGCAAACCCCCTATCTGAAGGCCCGGGTATTTGCCCAGGTAAGCCTCCAGGACGCCCCCACCTTGTCCTTTTACCTGGAGGGGGGCTTTCAGGCGGACGACGCCCTGGACGTGGTGAAGCTGAACATGCCCAATGTGCGGCCCGCTGCCCCCATGGGCTATGACCTGGGCCCGGTGCCCTTGCAAAACCCCCTGGAGCGCCAGGCCTTTCTGGTGCGCATGAACACCTACCGCCTGGATGTGCTGCAGCTGCCCTTGCTGGAGCAGGCCATGGTCTCGCCCCATTTTCTGGCCCTGTACATGGCCCGGGGCAGCGATATCGCCGGGGAGGTCCTCTTTGCGGGGGAAGGCGGCTCCGCCAAGCTGATGGGCCTGTACATCATGCCCAAGTACCGCCGGCTGGGCCTGGCCAAGGCCCTCATCGCCTGCGGCATGAAGGCCTTGGGGGAGCAGGGCGTCACCCACTTTGAGGGGGACGTGATCCGCCGCAATGTGCCCCAGTGCATGCTGGCCCAAAGCTGTAGCGCCACCTTCATCCGCACCGCCTGCTTCTACCCGGGGCTCAACTATGACTGATCCGGGAAGGCGCCCCCCGGCCCTGCCCTATACCTTGGTGCGCTCCCAGCGCCGTACTTTGGCCTTGACCATCGACCCCTCCGGGGCGCTCACCGCCAGGGCCCCCCAGCGGATGCCCAGGCGGGATATCGAGGCCTTTATTGCCCAGAAGCGGGACTGGATCGCCAAAAAGCAAGCACAGGTCCGGGAGAAGGCCCGGCAAAAGCCCCGGTGGGAGCTGTCCCAGGGTGGGAGCATCCCCTTTTGGGGCCATACCCTCACGGTCCGCTTTGCGGAGCTCTCCCGCCCCAGGCTGGAGGACGGGGTGTTGCTGCTGCCCAGCAGCAAGCCCGCCCACAGCGCCTTGGCCGCTTGGCTGCGGGTCCAGGCCCCTTCCTTGCTGGGGGAGCGGGTTCAGCGCCAGGCCCGGGCCATGGGGCTTGCCCCCTCTGCCATCAGCTACGCCAGCCCCCGCACCCGCTGGGGCAGCATGAGCGGCCGGGGCGCCCTGCGGCTGAACCTGGCGCTGCTGCTGTGCCCCCCCGAGGTGGCGGACTATGTGATTCTCCATGAGCTGGCCCATATGCCCCAGCCCAACCACTCCCCTGCCTTCTGGCAGCTGGTGGCCCAGTGGATGCCCGGCTACCAGGACAGGCGGGCCTGGCTGAAGCAGAACAGCCACCTCATCGGCCTTTTGCAAAAGCCGGAGGGCCCCGGTCCATGAGGGCCCCGACCTCGCGGCACAGCGGGAAAGGAACCCCTATGCATTCCTCCCAGCAACTGGAAACCAAGCGCACCCCCAAGCGGTTTTACTTTCTGACCGCGCTGATCTACCTGCCCATTTTCGCCGCCCTGGCCCTGATCCATGCCCGGTGGTACGGCTATTTGATGGGGGGGTTCTCCTTCGCCATGCTGCTGTGGATGCGCCACACCGTCCTGTGGCAGCGCTTCCGCATCCCCCTATGCTTTGCCCTGGCCTTTTTAGTGGCCTTTTTCGGGCTATACTGGAGCCGTCCCCAGCACGATGTGTCTTTGACGGGGCAAATCGGTCGGGAAGGTCTGCGCTTTTTCATGAACCTGCCCGTGGACATGAACTCCTATTCCCAAACGCTCCTGGGGAGAAACCCTTCCAAGCCCCCGGAGGGATACCGGCTGGAGACCCCCCGGCTGGCCCACAGCCGCCTGGAGCTCCTCTCCCCCAAGGAAGGCCAAAGCCCCTACGCGGTGCTGCAGCTTCACGGAGGCGCCTTCGTGTCCGGGCTCAACGAGCTTTACATGGCCTTTGCCAAGCGGTACTCCGATTCCCTGGGGGGCGCTATGGTGGCCTCCTTGGATTACCGCCTCTGGCCCCCCCACGACTACCCCTCCCAGCAGCAGGATACCCTGGAGGCCTGGCGGTATCTGACCCGCACCTTGGGCTATGCCCCGGAGAATATTCTGGTGACCGGGGACAGCGCCGGGGGCACTCTGGCCCTCTCTTTGTGCCTGCGGCTCCGGGACCTGGGGGAGCCTCTGCCCCGGGCCTTGGTGGCCATGTCCCCCTGGGCGGATTTAAGCAATTCCGGCCCCTCCCATCTGGATAACGCCACCCGGGACCCCACCTTCGGCGTGCTGGAGGAGCGGTATGAGGGCGGGCCCTTAGGGGTGCCCACCACCTACGCCACCGGCCTGAACCTGCGGGACCCCTATTTGTCCCCCAGCTTTGGGGACTACAGGGGCTTTCCCCCCATGCTGCTCCAGGCCTCCAGCAACGAACTGCTGCTCAGCGACAGCCGGGTGATCTATGAAAATGCCCTGGAAAACGGCGTGGACTGCACCTTCACCGTCTACCAGGACCTGTTTCATGTGTTTCAGGCCTCTCTGGACCTGACCCCGGAAAGCCGGGCGGCCTGGGGGGAAATCCAGGCCTTCCTGCAGCGGGTTTTTGGGCTGTAGGCCCTAATCCCCCAGATTTCCAAAGCCCTCCCCCAGCACCTCGTAGGCGTCGGTGATAAACACAAAGGCCCCCTCGTCCACCTGCCGCACGATGATCTTCAGCTGCCCCACCTCCTGGGCGCTGACGATGCACAGCAGCACCGGGCGGCTTTTTCCACTGTAACCCCCCTGGGCGCTCAGCACCGTAATGCCCCTCTCCAGCTTGTCCATCAGCTCCTTCTTCACCTGTTCATGGGCCAAGGAGATGATGTAACAGGCTTTTTGTTTGGTAAATCCCTCCATCACCACGTCGATGAGCTTGGTGGTGACGAAAATGGACACCAGCGCGTACAGGGCGTATTCCACCTGGATGAAGAAGCCCGCCATCAGCACCACGCAAAAGTCGATGAACAGCAAAAACGCGCCGATGGAAATATGCTGGAACCGGGCATGGACCATCCGGGCCACCATATCGCTGCCGCCGGTGGTGGCCCCAGCCCGCAAAATCATCCCCAGGCCCACCCCCAGCAGCACCCCGCCGAAGACGCAGGCCAAAAAGGGATCACGGGTGATCACAGGCACAGGCATGACGTCGATCATCACGGAAAACAGCACTGTAGCCACCAAGGAGCGGAAGGCGAACACCCGGCCCATGGTGCGGTACCCCACCACAAACAGGGGGATGTTCATCAGCAGGCTGGTGAAGCCCACCGGAGCCCCGAAGATGTGGTGCAGCACCGTGGCGATACCCGTTACGCCCCCCGGGGCGATGGAGTTGGGTACCAGAAACATGGGGTAGGAAAGAGCGCCCAGCAGGCAGCCCACGGCGATTTGCGCATAGGCGATCACCTGCTCGTTTC
>JARKQO010000289.1 GCA_029974855.1 Eubacteriales bacterium | reverse complement strand
ACAAACAGGCCTTCCTCCGCCGGCGCGGCCATGGCGGCCGTCCCCTTGCGGGAAGAGGCCGTCCTCTCCGCCGGGGTTTGCTTTCGGCTGGCGTAGAGCACCTGTTGCCCCTGGAAAAGCACCTGCCTGGCCTGTTGGGTCATCCGCAGCACAGGAAACTCGTCCCCTGTCACCACCAGATATCCCTTCTGGATCAGATGGTCGATGTAATCCGTGATTTGGGCCCGGTCCGTATCCGCCAGGATGCCATAGGTGGGCAGCCCGTCCAGGCCCAGCTCCAAGACCCGCTGGTCCTTGCTGCCCCGGAGCATCCGCACAATCAGCGTTACCCCAAGGCCGGAGGAGTATCTTTTCTCTACCCGGGCCACGGCGGAGAGTATTTTTTGCGCTTCCCGGGTGATGTCCCGCTCCGCCATCTCCCCGGTGCAGCTGCCGCAGTGGCCGCAATGGGCCGGGGCGGCTTCCCCAAAATAATGGAGAAGGTAGGCCCGCAGGCAACCGGTGGTTTTGCAGTAGGCGGCCATCTGCTCCAGCCGCCGCAGGTCCCTCTGGCGGACCAGCTGCCGCTCCTCCTGGGAAAGGGCTTCGTTTTCCTCCGCGTGCTGGATGAGGAACCTGGCCGTCTGGATGTCCCCGGGGGCAAACAGCAGCGCGCAATGGGCCCTTTCCCCGTCCCGCCCGGCCCGGCCCGCCTCCTGATAGTAGCTCTCGATGTTCTTTGGCATATGGTAATGCACCACAAAGCTGACGTTGGATTTGTCGATCCCCATGCCAAAGGCGTTGGTGGCCACCATCACCCGGGCGCTGTCGTAGAGGAAATCCTCCTGGTTTTGCTTCCGCTCCCCATCCTCCAGCCCGGCATGGTAGCGGGTGGCGGCCATGCCCTTTTGCCGCAGGCTCTCGCAGACCGATTCCACGGCCTTCCGGGTGGCGCAGTACACGATGCCGCTTTGCCCGGGCCGCCCGGCCAGAAAGGCCCGCAGGTAGACGTCCTTGCTTTTGGGCCGCACCACCTCAAAGTACAGGTTGGGCCGGTCAAAGCCGGTGGTGACGCGCAAAGGGCTTTGCAACAGCAGGAGCCTTTCAATGTCCGCCCGTACCGTGGCGGTGGCTGTGGCGGTGAAGGCCCCCACCACCGGGCGCTTGGCCAAGGAGTCCGCAAACTCCGCAATCTTCAAATAGCTGGGGCGAAAATCCTGCCCCCACTGGGAAACGCAATGGGCCTCGTCCACTGCCAGAAAAGAGATGTCCGCCTCCTGGGAAAACCGCAGAAAATCCGGGGCGCTGAGCCGCTCCGGAGCCACATACAGGATTTGATAGGCCCCGTCTTTGGCGCGGCGGAGCACCTGGCGGTATTGCTCCGCCGTGAGGGAGGAATTGAGGTAGGCGGCGGGAATCCCGGCCTGGCACAGGGCCGTCACCTGGTCCTTCATCAGGGAAATCAGGGGCGAAACCACCAAGGTCAGCCCCGGCAGCAGCAAAGCGGGCAGCTGGTAGCACATGGACTTGCCCGCTCCCGTGGGCATCACCCCAAGCACGTCCCGGCCAGCCAGCAGCGCGTCCATCAGTTCCGCCTGCCCGGGCCGGAACCGGCTGTGGCCGAAATACCGCTTCAGCAGCGCCAACTTGTCCATGGGGCATCCCCTCCTTCCCGGTGAGGTCACGGCTTCGCCGCCCCTCTCCCTGGGGCGTTGTCAGCACTTCCCCTGGCGTCCCTCCGGGCCGGCGGAGGACTCCCGGTCCCTTCGCTCCTTCAGGGCGCTTACCCGCTCCAGGGCCATGTTCACCCCGATGCCCAGGGCGATGAGAAGGCCCCCCGCAAAGGAAGCGTCGGAATAGGATTCCCCGGCCAGCACATCCAGCCCAATGCCGGCGAATACCTGCCCCACAAAGGTGAGCACCGTGAGGGTGAAGGCGGAAATCCTGGGCACGGTGACGTTGCAAAGCAAAACCACCAAAACCCCCAAAGCCCCGCCCCCATAAATCCAGGGGCGGAGGCCGTCCGCAGTCCCAAAGGAAAAGGGCGTCTCCCCGGCAAAGAGAAGGGCCAGCAGCACCGTAATGGGCAGGCCCACCAGATGGTTCACCAAGGAGCCCCGGAGCGCGCCGGTTTTTTCCGCCAGCCGCGCGTTGACGGTGCGGGAAAGCACGATGGCGACGCCGGACCCAAAGGACAGGGCCACGGCAAGCACCCCCTGGGCCACCGTGCCGTCCAGCATCATGCCAATGCCCGCCAGCGCCAGGGCCAGCCCCAGCAGGGCGCTTTTGGGAAAGACCCGCTTCTCCATGCCAAACAGCCCAAAGTGGTCCACCGCCAAGGAGGCCGCCGTTTGCCCCAGCAACGCCAGGGCCACGATGCTGGTGACGCTGATGCGCCCAAAGGCCATGTTCTGAAACACCAAGGTCAGCACGCCGATGGCGCCCCCCAGGTATATCCACCAGGGCCCGTGGCCGGTAAGGGCCCGTTTTTCCTTTTGTAAGGCGCAAAGCAGCAGCGCAAACAAGGAGCCCACCCCGTGAACGATGGCCGCCGCTGGGAAAGCGCCGTGCAGCAGCGCCAGATTTCCGTTGAGGGAAATCATGACGGCCGTCATGACCCCTGTGAACAAAGTCAGAAGCTGGTACATAGGGAATTACCTCCGGGGATAAGCATAGCACAAAAGGATAAAAAACCATAGGGCATTTGGGGGGGCGTTTGGGCCCATTCCGAATGCCGCCACCGGGAGGGCGGGAGGGCTCTACCGGCAGGAGCGGCACAACCTGGGCCTGGCGAACGTTCTGCAAAGCATGAGCGATCTGGAAAGAAGAACAAGCCCCAAGCGCAGGGCACAGCCATATAGCTTGCGCAGAAAGCATTTTCCATGAACCTACGGGGTCGCAGCGCCCTTTCCCGGGTGAACATCCCATATCCCCCGCGCCCAGCCATACAGGGCAAGCCCCAGGCCCAGCAGCGCCGAAAACCCGAAGAACACCAGCGCATGCCTGGGGGAAAAGCCCGTTGCCAGAAAGGCGGAGGTAATCAGATTCGCCAGGATGCCGGTCAAAGAGCCCGTGACGGCCGTATAGGTGGTAACCGCCGTGGACCGGACCCGCTGATCCACAATCTGGGAAAGATAGCTCATGGAAACCGGCAGCAGCACCGCGTAGGTAATGCCCTGCAGCAGCTGCACCCAGATCAGGCCCTGTACCGTTCCCATGGCCGCGGTGACGAACATGCGGATCATGTAGGCCGCGCCGCTGAGCACCAGCAGCCTTTTCTGGCCCACCTTCGTCATCAGGTAGGCCATCAGGAACATGCCCGGCATCTCGCTGGCCGCGCTGATGGCCGTGGCCGTTCCAATGAGCGCCGTGGTGCCCCCGAAATCCCGGATGCAAAGCTGCAGCAGCGTCATCAAGGAGGCGTTGCTCAGCAGCAAAAAGAAGGCAACCCCCAGCAGCAGGCAATAGGGCTTGGAGGAAAAAACCAAGCGGAAGGCTTCCCGGCCCCCGATCTGCGGGGCCGGCTGCTCCCCGGCCCGGATTCCATGGATGCTCCGGGCAGAGCGAAAGGTGGCCGCTGCCAAAACCGCCAGCAGCAGGAACCCGCTGCCCAGCCAGAGCCGCGCGCTGTGGCCCAAAGACACGGTCACCATCCCCATGATCTGGGCGGACAGGGCATAGGTGAGGGAGCCGATGCCCCGGATCATGCCATAGTTGATGGAGGGAAATTCCTGCTTCAGCCCCACGATCCACGCGTCCAGCAAGCCGATGACCTGGGTTCCCGTCACCGTAACGCCCACCATGTTCAGCAGCACCAGGGGCCTGCTTCCGGACCCCAAAGAGAGGGGCAGCAGGGCCAGGCAGGCCACCGTCAGCCCCAGCAAAGCCACCACCAGCTTTTTTTCCGACAGGAGCTTGTCGCTGAGGTAGCCGTACATGGGCTGTGTTATCATAATCACCACGGACATGGCGGTCATCACCCCGGCGGCGGCGCTGGCGGACCAGCCATAGTCCATGAGGGTGGTCACCATAAAGGCCAGGTAGGTGGAGAAGCCGAACCAAAATACGGCTTGCAGCAGCATTCCATGAAGGGTCAGTTTCCGAACCTGGGATTTGTGCATCTATAGAACCTTTCCTTTCCGCCCGCGGATTCGCGCCCCCTATGCCCAGGATGGCCCGGAACGGACACGGGGGCGTTCCCCTGGAAGCCCCTTACAGCGCGGTGCCCTTTGGGGGGATCAACAGCCCCGTCATGTCCGCACCCTCCAGCCGGAGCAGCTTCACCTTCGCGCCAATGCCCCCGGCGTACCCTGTAAGGCTGCCCTTTGCCCCCACCACCCGGTGGCAGGGGATGATGATGGAGATGGGGTTGTGGCCCACAGCCCCGCCTACGGCCTGGCCGGACATGGTTTCCCGGTTCAGGCGGGCCGCCATTTGTTTGGCAATGTCCCCGTAGGTGATCACCCTGCCGTAGGGGATTTCGCACAGAATGCGCCACACCTCCTGCCGGAAGGGGCTGCCCATGGGCCGAAGGGGAAGCTCCCCGATGGAGGGCTTCTGCGCCGCAAAGTACCGGTCCAGCCATTTTTGGGCGGCCCGGAGCACCGGCAGGCCGTCCTTGGGGCACAGTTCCGCCGGGTGGGAGCCTCCGAAATACTTTTGCCCCTCCAGCCAGAGCCCCGTGAGGCTTTCTCCGTCGCAGGCAAGGGTCAGGAGCCCCAGGGGGGAGGGGTATGTAGCAGTATAAAACATGGTACGCCTCCTTATTTATAGCGAATGCCAGAGGTTCACCGTGGCGTAGCTGCGCCAGGGCCGCCACGCCTCCGCCAGCTGCAGCAGCTCTTTTGGGGTGCGGGGCTGGAGCGCTTTTTGCACCCCCGCGTCCGTTTCCAGGAAAGCGTCCGGCCATTCCATGGCCCGCATGGCGATATACTGGGCCGTCCAGCTGCCGATTCCCGGGATAGCCCTCAGCTTTTTCATCTCCTCCTCC
>JARKQO010000413.1 GCA_029974855.1 Eubacteriales bacterium | reverse complement strand
GCTTTTCTGGTAGGTTATGGGAAGGAAGCAAAAGGGAGAGAGCGCATTGTACGCGCAAGAGCGGCGGGGGAAGACACCGGTCCTGCTGGAGCAGGCGGGACGGGTGGATTCGGCGAAGCTCTTGGATGTTGCGGGAAACCTCCGGCGGGTTCCTGCGGGCGCGGGATGTGTTGTACCTGGACAACGGCGCCACAGTGGCCCATCCGCAGGTGCATATGGTTCCTGTCAACGATGAAAAATCACAATAAACGAGGATAATATGGAAAAGCAATTTGACGTACTGTGCGTGGGCCTGGTGGTGGTGGACCTCCTGCTGCAGCCGGTGACCCATGCGGTGTTCACTGTGGATACCACCCGGCTGGACAGCATTGACCTGATGCCGGGGGGGGATGCCATGAACCAGGCCCTGGCGCTGGCGGGGCTGGGCGGCCTCCGGGTGGCGCTGTCCGCCCAGGTGGGGGACGATCCCTTCGGCCTGATTCTGCGGCAGCAGGCGTCTTCGCGCGGCGTGGACATCACCCATGTGCAGCGCAACCCCGATACCGTCACCAGCACCAGCGTGGTGATGATTCAGCCCGACGGCCAGCGGCACTTCATCTGTTGCGCCGGCAACAACGATTCCTTTCGTTGTGGGGACGTGCCCGAGGCATTGTGGGGGCAGGCAAGGGTGGTGTCCATCGGCAGTCTGCTGGGCCTGCGGGGGTTTCCGGGGCCCGAGGCGGCGAAGGCCTTCCGATGGGCCAAGGAGGCCGGGGCTGTCACCGTGGCCGATACCAACCATGACGTCGGCGGCTATGGCCTCTCCGGCATTGAGCCGGTGATGCCCTATACCGATTACTTCATCCCCAGCCTGGTGGAGGCCAAAGCCCTGCTGGGCGTCGACGATCCGGTGGCCCAGGCGAGCGCCTTCCTGGAGATGGGCGCGCGGCACGTCATCCTGAAGCTGGGGGAGCGGGGCTGCCTGGTGATGGACCAGAACGGCCATCAACGGCTGCCCACCTATCGGGTAGAGGCGGTGGACACCACCGGCTGCGGCGACAACTTTGTCGCCGGGGTCATCCTGGGCATTCTGCGGGGCGAAGACCTGGCGGGCTGCGGCATGCTGGGCAATGCCATGGGATCGATGAACGCCATGCAAAAGGGTGCTTCCGCCAAGGTTCGGCCCCTGGAGGAAGTGCTGGCCTTCATGGAGCGCGCGGAGCGAGCGGACTGAAGGCATTGCGCAAAAACCGCCATCCCTTTCGGCATGGCGGTGACGGACCGGATACGCTTTAGCGCATCAGCGCGAAGGCCCTCATTTTCTCCAGGGCTACGCGATGGGCGGCCTGCTCCCCTTCGCCCCACAGCTCCTGGCTGTAGCGGAAACCCGGACGCGCCTGGGCCTCCATGTAGGCCTTGCCCATGGCGGTCTGGACATCAGTGCAGATGTTGATCTTGCGGATGCCGTGCCGGATGGATTCCTGCACCTGATCCATGGGTGTGCCGGAGCCGCCGTGCAGCACGAGGGGCGCTTGGACCTTGGCGCGAATGGCGGCCAGCCGGGGAATGTTCAGCGTGGGGGTGAAGGTATACGCGCCGTGTGCGGTGCCGATGGAGACCGCCAGCGCATCGATGCCGGTGCGGGTGACGTAGTCCAGCGCCTCGTCCGGGTCTGTCTGGGCGGCCTCCGGACCCTTTACCACGATGTCGCCCTCTTCACCCACTAGGCGTCCCAATTCTCCCTCGCAGCTGACGCCCACCGCGTGCGCCCGCTGGCACACCCGCTTGGTGAGGGTCAGGTTGTCCTCAAAGGGCTGGGCGGAGGCATCTATCATCACCGAGGAGAAGCCGGCCAGGATGGCGGCGTTGCAGTCTTCGTAGGTGGTGGCGTGATCCAGGTGCAGCACCACAGGCACTTTGCTGCGGCGGGAGGCGAAATACGCGGTCTGTACCGTTTCTTCCTCGCCGCCCATGCGGGCAATTTCCCCTTTGCCGCACTGCAGGATCACCGGGACATCCGCTTCCTCGGCGGCGCGGACAATGGCCCGGGCCACCTCGAAGGACCAGAACTCGAACGCGCCCAGCGCGATACCCCGGTCGTTTGCAATGGCAAAAGCCTCATTCAAGGTGGAGAAATGTCTCATGGTTGCCGCTCCTTTCGGTGCTGGGAAGCTTTGGTATGATTCAACGAAGTCCATACTACACACAAGCAGATGGATTGTCAAGTGATGATCGGTTGGTTTATGTGGCAAAGAGGAGGGATGCCAGTGACCCCACGGGAGGTGGTGATCCGGGCCATAGAACAAAAGAATCCCCCCTATGTGCCCTGGCAGGTGGATGTGACCGCCGGTGTGGACGCGCAGCTTCAGGCGCACTATGGCCGGGCGGATTATCTGTATGCCTGCGCGGGCAGCCACATGGTGCGCGAGAAGAACAAAAACCATGTGGAGCTGGGGGGTGGCCTGCACCGTGATATCTTCGGCGTGGCGTGGCAAAAGCAACCCGGCGCGGCAGGGGATATCGGGGACATCGTGACCTATCAGCTGGCCGAGGCAGAGATGGGGGAGTACCAACTGCCCGCGCCGGAAGCGGGGCTGCCCGCCGAAAAGTGCCAGCGCATGGCGCGGGAGCATCCGGACCGGTTTCGCATCTTTGAGCTGAGCACCACGCTGTTCGAACGGGCCTGGACCCTCAGGGGGATGGAGGACCTGCTGGCAGACTTTCTGCTGGCGCCGGATTTTGTGACCCGATTGCTGGGGGCCATCACCGACTATGCCCTGGAGGTCATCCGCATCGCCTGCCGGTACGATATCGATGCCATCATGTTTGGCGACGACTATGGCCAGCAGCAGGGGCTGCTCATGGGCCCGGCTCATTGGCGCAAATACCTGAAGCCGCTGCTTCGCCGCCTGTTCGATGAGGCCAAGGCCCGCGGCAAGTACGTCATCCTGCATTCTTGCGGGGATTTGCGGGAGATTCTGGGGGACTTGGTGGACATGGGGCTGGACGTCTACAACACCTTCCAGCCTGAGATCTACGATATGATCGCTTTCAAGCGGGCATATGGAAGCCAACTGACCCTCTACGGCGGGGTGAGCACCCAGGGGGTGCTGGCCACCGGTACGCCGCGGCAGGTGCGGGAAGAGACCTTGCGCGCCATGGACATCCTGGGCGCGGGCGGTGGCGGATACATCGCGGCGCCCACGCACCAGTTTCCATATGGGACGCCGCTGGACAATATGCTTAGCTTTATTGATACAGTGCGGGAGGCTTCCCATCCTTGAACCACCACCCGGAAAAACATAGGAGGTACCCATGATGAAAAACATCCCCGAGGTCAAACTGGGCATCATCACCGTCAGCCGTGCCTGCTTCCCGGTGCCGCTGTCCGAGGGCCGGCGCGCGGCCATCGCGGCGGTCTGCCCCGGCCTGTACGAGTGCAAGGTGACGGTGGAAAACGAGCTGGACATGCTGCGCGCCGTGGAGGACGTGAAGGCGCAGGGCGTCAACGCGCTGGTGGTATTCCTGGGCAACTTCGGCCCCGAGACGCCGGAGACGCTGATAGCCAAGTATTTCGACGGCCCCGTGATGTTCGCCGCCGCCGCCGAGGATTCCGGCGATACGCTGATGGAGGCCGGACGTGGCGACGCCTACTGCGGCATGCTGAACTGCAGCTACAATCTGCATCTGCGGGGACTTCGGGCCTACATCCCCAGCTATCCGGTGGGCGACGCGCAGGGTATCGCGGGGATGATTCAGGATTTCGTGCCCCTGGCCCGCGCCGCGCTGGGCATCAAGAGCCTCAAAATCATCACCTTCGGCCCCCGGCCCAATGAATTCCTGGCTTGCAACGCTCCCATCCAGGCGCTGTACGACCTGGGCGTGGAGGTGCAGGAAAACAGCGATCTGGATCTGCTGATGGCCTACAGGAAGCACGATGGAGATCCCCGCATCGGGGCTGTGGAAGAGGAAATGCGCAGGGAGATGGGGCCGGATGAGGGCATGGCGTCCATTTTGGCCAAGCTGGCCCAGTACCAGATCACCCTGCTGGATTGGGCGGAGCAAACCCGAGGCGCCAGCAAGTACGTGGCTTTTGCCAACAAGTGCTGGCCTTCCTTCAGCGAAGCCTTCGGGTTCGTGCCCTGCTATGTCAACAGCCGCCTCACCGCCATGGGCTACCCGGCCTCCTGCGAGGTGGATATCTACGGCGCCTTCTCCGAATACATCGGCCTGTGCGTCACCCAATCGCCGGTCACGCTGCTGGATCTGAACAACTCGGTGCCCAAGGACATGTACCGGCAGGACATCGCCGGCAAGTTCGATTACCGGCTGGAGGAACTCTTTATGGGCTTCCACTGCGGCAACACCTCCATGTGCCTGCTGCAGGACGGCCAGCTGAGCTATCAGCGCATCATGAAAAACGGTGTGGAGCCGGACGGCCCGCCCGATGTGACCCGCGGAACCATCGTGGGGGACATCAAACCCGGCGAAGTGACCTTCTTTCGGGTGCAGGGCCCGGCCCGGGGCGGCCTGAGGAGCTATATCGCCCAGGGCGAGGTGTTGCCGGTGCCCACCCGTTCCTTCGGCAGCATCGGCATCGTGGGCATCAAGGAAATGGACCGCTTCTACCAGCACGTGCTGCTGCAGGACGCCTATCCTCACCACAGCGCGGTGGCCTTCGGCCACGTGGGCAAGGTGCTGTTCAATCTGTTCCGGTACCTGGGGATTCCGAAGATTTCCTATAACCAGCCCAAGTCGATACCCTATCCCACGGAGAATCCCTTCGAGTAAAGCTTTCTGCGGATAAACCCGAAAAAGGGATGTTTTGCTACAGCCCCCGGTGTATTTTGTTTTTCACAACTCAAGTATACCAGAAAACAGAGCCTTTGTGATTGCTTCGCAACCTCTCAGGCTCTGTTTCTTTTCCCCTGTTTTGCTACAGCCCCTTCATTGTATCACCTTTTGGGTGATTGGATGGCGGAGCGGGTGGGATTTGAACCCACGTGGGCTTTCGCCCAAACTGATTTCGAGTCAGCCCCGTTATGACCACTTCGATACCGCTCCAAAAATATCTTCACACCGGCTCTCCCCGGCCACCTGGAAATTGGGGAGAACTGATGGGGAGAACCACCAAGCTCCGAACCAGACGTGGAATAGGAAACCCAAGTAAATCAAGGACTTTCAACGTGTAGTTTCCAAAGCGCCCGCAGGAGTTGAAGTCAGCCCCGTTATGACCGCTTCGCTACCTCTCCAGACACATTCCCTGGCACAGAGGCTTCCAGGCCATCCCCGGACGAAGAACGCAAGCATTATAGCACGGAGGGCCGCCCTTTGGCAAGCAGGCTCAAAGCCTGTTAAAGCCATTCCTCAAAGCCTGCTAACCCCGTTCCTTTATCCCTCCCTTCCAATTCTCCCCAAATCTTCTCCAAACCCTTCCAACACACCAAAATCCTCCCATTATTTTCCAGCCCGTAAAAAATGTTACAGTTTGTTCATCTCTATTGCAACATTTTTTCACTTTTGATCGTCATAATAATCGTGAGGTGATCGCATGGCAACTATTCTCATCTATGGGCATGACCTACAAATGGCGCGAAGGCTTTGCGACCCCCTGCGCAGGGAAAAGCATAGCGTCACCCTCTGCGATGCGCAGGAGCCCATCCCCGGCGGGCTGGCCTCCACGCCGTTGGTGATTCTGGACGCGCAGCTGAAATGGGCTGCCTGCCGCCCGTTGTTTGAACAATGTCAAAGCTTGGGCTGCCCGGTTCTGTTCTGGACCGGGGACCATAGCATGGTGGCCCACCTGAAGGCGCTGTACGCCGGGCCCTCCGACGTGCTGACCCTTCCCTTCTCCACCAAAGCCTTGCTTGCCAAGGTGACCGGGCTGTTGGGC
This sequence comes from Eubacteriales bacterium, assembly GCA_029974855.1. Next base: position 2,551 of record JARKQO010000413.1, on the reverse strand, counting down.
ACCCAGGAAGGGCTGCGGGAGCTGACCCTGGACGAGCGGGAACGGGTGGCTTTGCTGGATGGCCAGCGGGTGGAGCTTACCGCCCAGGAGTTCGCCCTGCTGCTGGTGCTGATGGAAAGCCCGGACACGCCCATCAGCCGGGAGCAGCTGCTGCGCAAGGCCTGGGGCTACCAAAGCATGGGGGAGACCCGCACCGTGGATGTCCATGTGCAGCGGCTTCGCAAGAAGCTGGGGGGCGAGCGGATCGAGACCGTGTATAAATGCGGCTATCGGCTGAAGATGGCCTGAACCGGAAAAGCGGACCGCGCAAAAGCACGAAACCCCAGGCCCCCAAAAAGAGCCCGCCGAAAAAGCGCCGAGGCAATCCCATAGCGGGGGTGCCTCGGCGCTTTTTCCGGTTTGATTTGTCCCCTTAGCCCAGCCTCCAGCCCAAAGCCCCGTTGATCTCACCCGCCGGGTCCAGGGTAGGGATCGCCAGGGGGGTGGGGTCATTGGCCGGCAGTTGATCCGGCAAGGTGCTCTGGCAGCTTGCCAATGTGAACGCCAGCATGGCGCAAAGCAGTAGGATCCATCCCTTTTTCATCCAAACAACCTACTTTCCGTCAGAATTTCGGGGGTGATGGTTTTGCCTGGGGCCAGTATACCATCTCCCCCGGGCTTCTGTCCCGGGAAAAGCCGTCATGGTTGTTACAATTTTCGATATTGTTACAATTATGTTTCTATCCGTAATAGATACCCAAAACAGATATCCGGAGCAGCGCCCTTACCCTTATCCCTTGAATCTTTTCACAAACTCCAGCAAAACCTGGGCCGCATCCTCGCAGGTAAGCCCCGCGGTGTTCAGCATCAGGTGGTAGTTCCCCCGCTGGCCCCAATTGCCATCCGCAAAGAAGTTGTAATAATTCTGCCGCTGCTTGTCCACCCGGCGCACCCGGTCCTTGGCCTGGTCCTGGGGCAGGTTCTCCACCCGCATGATCCGCCGGACCCGCTCCTGAACTGGAGCATACAGAAACAGGTTCACCACATGGGGCTGATCCTTCAGCACATAATCCCCGCAGCGCCCTACGATGACGCAGGGCCCCTCGACGGCCAGCCGGGTGATGGCCTCGAACTGGGCCAGAAACACCCGGTGGTTCAGCGGCACGCCCATGCTGAGCCCCGTTCCCTGGGTGACAGTCCCGGCCCTGGCCGCCAGGGAAAACAGATAGCCCGCCGTGGCCCGCTCGTCGTGCTCCGCCAAAACATCCTCGCAGATGCCGCTGTCTTTGGCGGCCCGGGTCAGAATCTCCCGGTCGTAAAATGGCACGCCCATGCTCTGGGCAAGCCGCTGGCCAATCTCGTGGCCGCCGCTGCCATATTCCCGCCCCAGGGTCACCACCGTCTGGCCGAACTGCATTTGGTTCGCCCCTTCCTCATGTACCTGTGAAACGCCCGCGTTTGTCCCCATTATACAACAAAAATCCCCATGGCACAACGCCCATCCCAAGGCGGATTTGATTTGACAATCCCCCGCCGCGCTGGTAAAATGGCCTTCATCAAGAGGGATGAAAGGACGGGGGACGATGTTGGAAGAAAAGATTCGCCAGGGGTTGACCTTTGACGATGTATTGCTTGTTCCGCGGGAAAGCGGCGTTTTGCCCAAGGATGTGGATACCTCCATAAGCCTGACCCCTGCGGTGAAGCTGAACATACCGCTGCTGTCCGCGGCCATGGATACCGTCACCGACGCCCGGCTGGCCATTGCTATCGCCCGGGAGGGCGGCCTGGGCATCATTCATAAGAACATGACCATCCAGGAGCAGGCCTCCCAGGTGGACAAGGTGAAGCGCAGCGAGCATGGGGTCATCACCGACCCCTTTTACCTCTCCCCGGATCATTTGGTCCGGGACGCGGAGGCCCTGATGGCCCGCTACCGCATCAGCGGCGTGCCCATCACCCGGGGGAAGAAGCTGGTGGGCATCCTCACCAACCGGGATTTGCGCTTTGAAACCGACGACAGCCGCCGCATCGAGGAGGTCATGACCAGCAAGGGCCTCATCACCGCCCCTGTGGGCACCACCTTGGAGGAGGCCAAGAAGATTCTGGCGGCCCACCGGATCGAGAAGCTGCCCATCGTCAACGACCAGTTTGAGCTCTGCGGCCTGATCACCATCAAGGATATCGAAAAAACCACCAAGTACCCCCATTCCGCCAAGGACGCCCAGGGCCGCCTGCTTTGCGGCGCGGCGGTGGGCATCACCAAGGACGCTTTGCTCCGGGTGGAGGCCTTGGTAAACGCCAAGGTGGATGTGATTTCCATTGACACCGCCCATGGGCACAGCCAGGGTGTGTTCGACCAGCTGCGGGCCATCCGGGCTGCCTATCCGGAGCTTTCCATCATCGCGGGGAACGTGGCCACCGCCGAGGCCACCCGGGCCCTGATCCAGTGCGGGGCCAACTGCATCAAGGTGGGCATCGGCCCGGGAAGCATCTGCACCACCCGGGTGGTGGCGGGCATCGGCGTGCCCCAGATCACCGCCATTGCCGACTGCGCCGCCGAGGCGGACAAGCA
>JARKQO010000402.1 GCA_029974855.1 Eubacteriales bacterium | reverse complement strand
TTCGACTACTGCATGGCCCTGGGGGTGCGCAAGACCTACCGCCGGCTCTACGCCCAGAATTTCGCCAAGGCCTGCGCCCTGCTGCTGCCGGAGGGCGCCGCCGGCGACCTGAATATCAAGGAACGCATCCAGGCGCTGTGGGAAAAGGGGGATGTCTGCCCCACCATAGACGGCAGCGAGACCTACGACGCGGCGGAGCGCGCGCTGTTCGCCGATCTCTTCCCCGACGAGGCGCTGTACGCCCGCGTACGTCAGTTCACACATAAAAGCGCCCTGGAGGAGACGGACCGCTCCACCTTCCAGGCCATGGAGGCCCTGATCCACAATTTGAACACCATGCACAGCCGCGCCGGGGCCCAGGTGCCCTTTTCCTCCCTGAATTACGGTACGGATACCAGCGCCGAGGGCCGCATGCTGGTGAAAAACCTGCTGCTGGCCACCGAGGCGGGCCTGGGCAACGGGGAGACTCCCATTTTCCCCATCCAGATCTTCAAGGTGAAGGCCGGCGTCAGCTTCAACCCCGGAGACCCCAACTACGACCTCTTCCGGCTGGCCTGCCGCACCAGCGCCAAGCGCCTGTTCCCCAATTTTTCCTTCCTGGACGCCCCTTACAACCTCCAGTACTACAAACCCGGCCATCCCGAGACGGAAGTGGCCTATATGGGCTGCCGCACCCGGGTCATGGGCAACGTATACAAGCCGGAAAACGAGATCACCTACGGCCGGGGCAACCTGAGCTTCACCTCGGTCAACCTGCCCCGCATCGCCATCAACGCCAAGGGGAACCTGGACTGGTTCTTCGAGGAGCTGGAGCGGAAGCTGGAGCTGACCTGCAAGCAGCTTCTGGACCGTTTCGCCATCCAGGCGGCCAAAAAGGTGCGCAACTACCCCTTCCTCATGGGGCAGGGGGTTTGGATCGGCTCCGACGGGCTGAACAACGACGACGCCGTGGGGGAGGTGCTGAAAAACGGCACCCTCTCCGTGGGCTTCATCGGCCTGGCGGAAACCCTGGTGGCCCTCACGGGCAAGCACCACGGGGAGAGCGAGGAGTCCCAGCGCCTGGGCCTGGAAATCATCAGCTTCATGCGGGACTATCTGGACCGCTTAAGTCGGGAGAAAAAGCTCAACTTCACCCTGCTGGCCACCCCCGGGGAGGGCCTGTCCGGCTGCTTCGTGCGGCTGGACAAGAAAAAATTCGGCATCATCCCCGGCGTCACCGACCGGGAGTATTATACCAAC
>JARKQO010000195.1 GCA_029974855.1 Eubacteriales bacterium | reverse complement strand
CCTCCCTTACTTGTGATGCAGGTAGATCCCAGCCAGCTTGTTCTGGTACACGTTAGTCACGCCCACCATGCGGTAGCCAAACTTCCAGGCGTCAGCACTGGGGTTCCCCTCTGGGGTGACAACCTTGGGGGCGATGTGCTTGGGGAACTGAATCACGGCAGCCCGGTGGATCGCCATGAAGTTGACCTCCTTGCCCTCCACAGGCACCACGTAGTCATTCTCAGCGGGTTCATAGGTGGCATCCAGCAGCGGGGTCACGTCGGATACCTTGATTTCCCCGGTTCCGGGGGTCGCGGTGTCGGCCACCACCTTCAGGGCGCCCGCATCCGTGGACGCACCCTGGGCGTAGTGCTTGGGGAACTTCTTGTAGCCACCGGCGGCCTCCCCGGTGGCCCCAGAGTTAAGCGCGATGGCGGTGTAAAACCGGGTCTGGGGTACCTGTACCACGCTAGTAAAGCGGGACAGGACCTCTTTGCTTTTGGTGGTGTCCAGGTCCTGGATCATAGCGATCAGGCTGGGGGTGATGAACAGATGGCGGTCCTCCATGGGCACCTCGTCCTCGTCCATCTTGTTGCTGGCCACCCGCAAAGCCGCGATGACAGCGGCGCCGTCCGCCAAGGTCGCGCCAGCGGATACCTTGCTGATGCCCGTCTTCCCGGCATATCTGGCCAGGCGGTAGGCGTCCAGCTCCGGCACCACCTTGGTGCGGATGAACTCTCCGGACAGGCGGCCAAAGGCAATCCCGGCGGTTTCGGCGTTGTCCATATAATCCACGCTGAACATCCGGCCCCGGTCATAGTCCACGGGAATGGTCTGGTTGGTCAGCGTCACATCGCCGTCCACATATCCACTGTTGCGGCTGTAGTCCCCCAGACCCTGCATGTCGATCATGGGGATCACCAGCTCATTGGCATTGGCCCCCGCCTGGGCCAGTTCCGGGTTGCCGTCCAGCACGGCGGTCTTGCTGGCCTCCTTGTACACCTCGTCCAGGATGGGAACATAGGCTTTGAAAAGCGCGATATCATTGGCCATTTGGGTTTACTCCTCTCATTTTAGGTCTTGGGCGGTTTCAGCCCGGCGGCGGCCCGCATGGCCGCCATGTGGGTGGCCTTGGGATCGGCCGGGGTGTCCTTGGGGGTTCCCCCCTTCAGCTTGTCCTTCACCGCCCGGTCCACCGCCGCCCGGAAGGCCTTCTCCGCCTTCTCCAGGCTGGCGGCCATGGCGGCCTCGTCGGTCACGCTGATGGCGTCGATCAGCTCCGCAGGCATGCCTTTCTGGCTCATCTGTTCCAGGGCGGTGGCCCGTAGCTCCCGCCGGGTCAGCTCCGCCTCCCGGTCGGCCAGCTCCTTTTCCCGGTCCTGGGCCTTCTGCTGGACCAGTTGCTCGGCAGTCAGGTTCTTTTCCGCCTCCCACTTGCCCTTGGCGGTGTCCAGGGCCTTGGAAACCTGCTTATCAAACTGGCTCTGCAAGGCCTTGTTCCCTTTCAACAAGGCGTTCAAGTCCAGGGTCAGAGTGGGCTTGGCTGTTTCCTTGGCCTGGCTCTCTCCCTCGGTGGGAGCCGTGGTTTCCGTGGTGGTTTCTGATTCCCCTTCGCCCTCATCAGCAAAAAACTGCAAGTTCAAAGGCATCAGCCGTTTGGTGGTACTTTCCATGGTGGTCCTCCTTGTCCACGCCGTTCATGCCCGGCGCGTTCGTAGTATGTAAAAAGCCCAAACCCGCAAGGGATTGAGCCTTTTGCCAGATGTTACCGTTTCCGTTTGTCGAGCAGCCGTTCCCGGTAGGCCCGTTTTAACTCGGCATAGCCCTCCGGTACCTCATACTTGATGCGTTGGAAGGCCCCCAGGGTGGCGTCCTCTCCTATACCAAGCCGTCGATACCGCGCAAGTTGCCCTGCATCCGTCTTCATGTTTTGCATCATGCGCATGGCCGTCTCCGGTTCTTGCAAATCCCCCGGTGCTTTTCTCCATGCCAGCACATCCTCCGGCGCACCGGCAGCCTGCCACCGTGCCCATTCCTCATAGTTCATATCTCCCGGTAGCAGCACGCCCTTTCCGGCTGCGTCTCGCCCCCGGCGCGTGGTAAGAATGTCGCCCCTGACTTTTGCGACATTACCGCATCGGCACCGGGGATGCATGGGCTTGAAGTTCACGCCGACCCTCGCTTCTGATACTGGGAAAACCTTCAGGTCCAATGGCCCGCACACCTTGCACACAAGCTCATCCAGGCCGGTCAGAAAGATGTACTCCTCGATGCCCGCGTCCGTATAGGCAGCTCTATCCGCCTGCCCGGCCACATAGGAGCTTTCGGTGCGCACCAAAGTCTCTGCTTTGCGGTAGTTAACCCCAAATGCGGTCTGGATGTCCTTTGCGGTCTTGGCATAACTGCGGCCGGAAAGAAACGCGCTGGTGATCGTCTCCTCCAGCGTTGCCGCCAACTCCTCCCGGTGCCCCCAGATCCGCTCGCTGTAATTGGCCCCTTGCCAACCTGTTGACAGCGCGGCTTGCATCCCAGACATATCCGGCACGGCCCAACCCCTGGTACGCGCTTGGATACTATACATGGTACGTCCGTAGCTCTCCCCGGCGGTAAAAATCCGCTGGGCTGTAGTTGCTGCCTCTTGCACATCGGCAAGCTTAGCCGTCTCAGCAAGGATGGTATCTTGCAAAGCCTCCACCCTGGTGATCCGGAACGCATAGGCCCCGCTGCTGGCTTTGGCTTGGAGCCGCAGCTTCTCCGGCCCCTCGGGCATGATGGCGATCTTCGCTAGAAGCCGCTCATATTCAGGGCGACCCACTGGCTCCCGAAGATAAGCCATGGCCTCCTCCTGGCTGAGTCCAAACCGCTTTTGGTAATTTCCCAAGATGCGCTTTGCATCCTCACTTAGGTTATTGATGGCCCGGACTACCGCCCGGCGGATTGCACCAAGCCGATGATCCGCGTCTGCATGGATGATGTCCATGGTTTCCCTGGCCCGCTCCTGCCAATAGGCTTCGGACTTGCTCATTTTTCATCATCCTTCGGTTTTCCCGCAGGCACGTTGCCGTAGGGGTCCGCGCTAAATTGCTTTAACTGCCGCTCCATCTCCGCTTGCCGCTCCTGCTCCACCTCCAAAGCCGCCGCCTGGGGGTCCTCCACAAAGGGCACCTGCCCCAGGAGGATGGAGGCGGGCACCAGCCCCTCCAGGGCGGCCACCATCTGGGCCACCTCCAGCTCGTTCACGGGCAAGGACCGCTTGAAGAGGATGCGCACCCCCTCCGGATCGATCCCAGCGGCTCCCCGCAAGGCCAGGAAGTGGGCGAACAGCCGCAGCCGTTGGCGCAGGCCCTCCCGGAACCAGCGCTCTTTGATCTTGGTGAGCTGCTCCAGGCCCAGCAGCTTGAAGCGCATGGCCACCCCGGAGGTGTTCCCGGCAAATTCCTTGTCGCTCATGTCCGGCACAAAGGAGAGCTTGTGGATGTCCTCCTTCAGGGACAGGCGCAGCACCTCCGTGTCGCTTTCGCTGGAGGGCTTCACCAGCCATTCGGCCTTGGCCCCGTCCCCGGGCATGAACAGGGTTTTGGTCTGGCGCAGGCGCTGGGCCGGTGTGATATCTTCCGATGCCTTTTCCCGGCCCTCCGGGGCCCCTTCCTCTCCCTCGGGCTCCTCGATGGGCGCGTCCTCCACCCCCAGGGCCCCGATGCCATAGAGGGCCAGGATACTGTCCGTAAACTGCTGCTTATCGTTCACCCGGTCGGACTGGAGGGCGTCGTAGGCATCCAGCAAGCTCAGGACCGGCTCAAAATCCCCCTGTTCCCGGCTGTTGTTCCAGTACTCCACCAAGGGGACAGCCCCAAAGAAGTGGGCCGCCCGCTCCCCGGTGGGGCGCGGCAGCTCCTGCCCCACCCGCTCATAGGATATGGCCTCCCCCACCGTGTACACGGTGATCCGCTCCCCCTTGGCCCGCAGGGTCCGGTCCATCTTGGGCAGAATGGTGATGCCCAGCAGGGGGGTATGGCGCACAGTGTCATCGTACACCACGAAGGCGTTTTTGGGGTCGATCTGGGCCACCTTGGGCTGGGCGTCCTCATCGGCATAGGCCAGCTCCACCGCCACGCCGTAGACCGAGGCGTCCACGGCCAGCTCCGCGTCCAGGCTCTCGCTGTCCGCAACCTCATAAGCCTGGCGGATAGCCTCAAAAGCGGCCTCCTGCTCCTTGGGCGGAGCATAGGCCACGGGGCTGCCCAGCAGGTACCCGGCGGCGGTGGTGACGATGTACCCGGGCAGGTCGTGCACCAGCCGGTTATTGGGCAGGCCCCGAAGCCGGCGGCGGTCCTGAATGCTGTGCTGGCGGTCATAGACCTGGTGCAGCCCCGTGAGGTGCTTTTGGCGGGCCGCGAACAGCCGCAGCAGTTCCCCCAGCACAGAGGGCTCCGGCTCCCCGGTGGGCAAAAGCAGGTCCTTGTCCATGGTGATCATGGGCTCCTCCTATTCTTCGCCTGCGCGTCAAATCCGCAAGCGCTTGCGGATTTGACCGAAGACTCCTTACGATACCGCGAAGGCCGTGCGCTTGGTGCGCACGTTCTCCATGGCGTAGCGGACGGCGTCAATGGTGTGGTTGTTCCGGTCCGGGTAGCGGCTCAGGAAGCGCCCGTCCTTGTCCCGGTCATACTCGTAGGCGCGGAACTCCTTGGCGGCCTGGGGGCACTTGGCCTTATCAATCACGATCTTCCCCAGAGTTTGAAGCCAGCGCATGCCGTGGTTGATGCTGTCGGGCCCCTTCTTGGCGGGGATGATCCGCAGCCCTCGGCCCCGGAGCTCCGCGATGCTCCGGGGATCAGCGCTGTCGGCGGTGATGATATCGCTGCCGCAGCGGCGTTTCAGCTCCCGGGAAAGGGCGTCCAGGCCCATACCGGCGCTCACGAACTCATCCACCAGGTAGAGAATTTTTCGCCGCCGGTCGAAGGCGCAGCGCAGGAAGGCGTCCGGGTCCACGGCAAAGCCGAAGTCGTGGCCGCTGTAGGTGGGCAGGCCCTGCCACTCGGCGGGGGCGATGGCTCGCAGGTCCAGGTTGTCAAACACCTGGCCCCCGGTGCCCGTAACCTCCCCCAGGTACATCCAGCGATAAGCACGTGCATTGGTGTTTCGCATCGCCTGAGCAATGCGGATGAACTCCCGGCCCAGCCACTCAGGAGGCATATCCAGGTAACTGCTGTGATGCGTCAGGCGGCCATCCGGTTGCTTGAGGGCTTCGGCATTGACCCAGTTCAAGACACTCATGGGCGGGTTATAGCTATAAAAGGTGAAGGCGTCCCCATTGCGAATCACGCTGGCCTTAATGGTGTCTATATCTGTCATGGCGCTGAACTCGGTCAGCTCCTCAAACCACAGGTAGCGGAAGTGGCCCTGGGCCAGCTTCAGGCCCTTGGACTTGGCGGGGTCATCAGCGCCCCGGAACAGAATCCGCTGGCCCGTTGGTTTGTACACCAGCTCCATGGGACTCCCCCTGGGTTGCCAGTATTCCGTCACGCCCAGCTTATCGATGGCCCACGCCATCTGCGCATATACGCTATCCCGCAGGGTGTCCGCCACCTTACGGTAAATGACGGCATTGGCTTGGGGATCTCGCATCATGCCCAGGATGATCTCCACGCTCACAAAGCTGCTTTTGCCGCCGCCCCGGCCCCCCTGAAGCCAGTATTCCTGATGTGCGCCGAGCCGCAGGTCAGCATGCACCGAAAAAAAGGGAGGCGCAATCAGAGCTGACAAACGCACCTCAGCCATCGGGCTCTCCCTCCGGAGGACTGCCGCGAATATCATCGATAATGCGGGGCAGGTCGCCTGTCAGTTGCAGCGTATCGGTAAACAGGTTCAGGTGCTTGCCCAGCAACTCCAAGGCTTTGAGCTTGTCAGCAAATTTCACTTCCCGCTCGGTAAACGTCTCTCCGTCCTTGATCTTCACCCCGGCCAGCACCATGCGGTCATCTTCGCTGATATTCGCCTGCACCACGCCGGTGTTGAAGTTCACCACTTTTGTGGGATCCACGAAGGCGATACGCGCCAGCTCGCGGATCACCCGGTCCTGTGTTACACCGGTGCGGACAGAGCGGGCAGCCATGGCGGTGGAAACTACACGCGCAATGTGAACATTTGCTAACATGCGCGTGCTCTGCTCGTTTGCTGTTTTATGGCTGTAACCTGCACGGATGGCTGCTTGCGTACCGTTGAGGTCGATAAGGTACTCCTCCACAAATCTCTGCTGTTTGGGCGTCAATTTCGCCATTGTACCTCACCTCCCGCTTTCCAACATTCACCGATTTTTCAAGGGTTGTTCACGGTCAATTCATATTTTGCATATATACTAAGACCGTAAACAAAAGGAGCTACCGCCCGCTCTGAGTGGCGGACTAGCCAACAAGCTCACTATGAGCTTTATATATACATTGGCGGGCCGAGAGGCCCGTCTTTCTTGCGCCACCGCCCCGCCCTCGGTGGCATGGGCTCCCGCCCGGTCCCGCAGGTCTAGCCCGCGCCGCCATGATTGCCATGGAAAAAGCGCCCTGGCCGTAGCCAACGCGCTGTCGAAGCGGGGTATCCCCCATCCCCTCAACTTCGATGATACCAGTATAGCACAGTCAATACTGCATTTTACTGCACTCTTTTCATGATCATATGAATTTCCGCCAAAGCCCGGCCATGGAGATTGAATACCTGCCGGTCTGCATAATGCATCAATCGCATAATGTCAGGCCAATCCAGTCCCCTAATATACCGGTACGTAAGCACCAGCTTCTGCCGCTCGTCCACCAACTGCTCAATCAAAACCAGCCGGGCCGCCAAGCACTCCTCGATGTGGGCAATGGTACTCCGCAGAGCTTCCTCCCCGTCTACCAGCCGAATGATGTTATCCTCCATCCCCCCTCGGGTGCCGGTGTCGGACAGGTGGGTGGCGGTGATGCGGGACGCGGCCCGCGTGGAGGCCTCCCGCAGCCTGTCCAGCTCCTCTGTCAAGGCGTCCCGGCGTTTGACCAGGGTGCGGTACTCCGCCAGATACCGTTTCACCGGGTTGGGCATCTTGGCCTTCCAGGTTGTGTTATTGTTCATGTGGATCACTCCTTCTCCCCGTATAAGTAAAACCTCTCAATACCACAATCATCATCCATCATGTCAAACGGGGGCCCGCCACCCATCGGCGGGTACTCCGCGCAAGCACTGCACAAATCCCAGTCCACCCAATAGCACCCGCCCGGGCAGGCATAGCTGTCAGTGCAACCACAGACGCGGCAAATGCGCTCATCCCATAATCCCTCGGCTCGATCCATAGTTAAGCTCCTTTCACCCGCTCAATTTTCGCCTTCAAAGCCTCCATCAGGGCGTCCTGCACATCCCGCTTGCCCTCCAGGGCGTTCGCCACGTCCATATCCATCCCCCCGTCCACCAGCAGGCGGTGCACGAAAACGCTGGCGGCCTCCTGCCCCTGGCGGTGCAACCGGGCGTTGGCCTGCTGGTACAGCTCCAAGCTCCAGCTCAGCGTGTACCAAATCACGTGATGCCCGCCCTGCTGAAGGTTCAGCCCGTAGGCACAGCTGGCCGGGTGGGCCAGCAGCACGTCGATCTCCCCCCGGTTCCAGGCGTCGGCGTCCGCCTGCCCGCCGTACAGCCGGGCCCGAAGGCCCTGCTTCCGGCAGACCGCCAGCAGCCGGTCCACCTCATGCCGATATCCGTAGAACAGCAGGGCGTGCTGGCCATGCAAGCCCTCCAGCAGCTCCGCCAGAGCCGCCAGCTTATCGCTGTGCACCAGGTAGGGCGTTCCCGTGGCCGTATCGTATACGCTGCCGCCGCACAGCTGCAACAGCTTCCCGGTCAGGGCCACCGCGCTGCCGGCCTCGATGGTGGCGTCCGCCAGCTCCAACAGGTAATCCCGCTCCATGCGGGTGTAGGCCGCCTTGGCCGCCGGCGACAGCACCACCGGGATATCGTCCACGATCAGCGGCGGTAGCGTCAGGTAATCCTCGGTTCGCATGCTCACGCAGATATCGCCGATCAGGGCCTTCACCGCATCTTCGGCGCCCGTTTTCTCCCGCAGCTCATGATTGTAGGGGTTGTAGTGAAAATACCGGTCCTGGAAGGCGCTCCAGGTCTTGCCCAGGCGCTCCCCCTCATCCAGCAGGTACACCTGGGCCCACAGATCCGCCAGCCCGTTTGGGGCCGGGGTGCCGGTCAGCCCCACCAAGCGGGAGATCCGCGGCAGCATCCGCCGCAGGGCCTTGAACCGCTCGGCGGAATGGCTTTTGAAGCTGCTGAACTCATCGCACACCACCATGTCCCAGCGCCAGGGCAGGCCGGATTTCTCGCACAGCCAGGCCACGTTTTCCCGGTTGATAACGTACACATCGGCCTCCAGGCTCAAGGCCCGCAACCGCTGCCGGGCGCTGCCCAGGGCGACGCTGACCCGCAGGCCCCGCAGGTGATCCCACTTTTCGGCTTCCCGGGTCCAGGTGCCTTCCGCCACCTTCTTGGGGGCGATGACCAAGGCCCGGCATACCGCGAAGCGGTTGTATTTCAGGTCGTGAATCGCGCTGAGGGTGACGGCCGTTTTGCCCAAACCCATCTCCAGGAACAGGCCCAGCTTGGGCCGTTGAATCACCTGGTCGATACAATAGGCCTGGTAGGGGTGTGGTTGAAACAGCATCAAAGCTCCCCGCCTTCCCGCAGTATGAAAATCATCTCGTCCACCGCCGCTTTGCAGTCCGGGACAAACACCATGAAGCCCAGGTCCTGTAGCAGCTCATGGATGTATCGCTGCCTCGGGGTGGGTTTTTCCCCGGGGGCTTTCAGCTCGGCAAAAACCGCCCTCCCACCGGGCAACAAAAGCAACCGGTCAGGCACCCCTATGCATCCGGGGCTGACGAATTTCAGCGCCAACCCTCCCAGGGCCTTCACGCGCTCTCGCAGATATTTTTCCACATCCCGCTCCCGCATGGATTACATCCCTCCCTGGTAGGCCTCGCGCGTATGCGTGCGCGTGCGCGTATACTTTTGAATTATAAGATTTTAAGGTTTTTTCCGTCTTAATTTCTTATTTATTATACTTGTTAGGATTACTTGTCACCCTGTCACCCAGAACCCTCAAACTCAATTCGCACAACAAATTTTGCGGTGACAAGGCTTGTCACCCTGTTGTCACCCTGTCACCCTGTCCCAAATCTCCCGGGTGACAAACTCTCCGTTTGCCACCGTCACTTGTCACCCAGTCCCATTTTCTCAAACCCGTATCCGACAACACATTTCACAAAATTTCAAATCCCCCGGGTGACAAGGTTAGTGGGCCTTGTCACCGGCTGTCACCGCTGTCATTATACCGTCCCCGGCTGTGCGTATCCCCTCTGCTGCCCGTACTCTCCGCCAAATTTGTACCGCCCCGGTATCCAGCCCAGCCTTGAAAGCGCCCGGTTGAGGGTGCCGCTTTGCCGGCTATCGCAATACGCTAAATCCTTGCCGTAGCACTCCGCCCACACCTCCCGGGCGCATATCTTGGTCCTGGGCGTAAGCTCCTCCTGGGTTCCCGTCCCAAAGTCCCGCCGCGTCGCCAGCCAGGCCCGCCGGTCCACCACATCCCGGTCATACCAGTCCAGGGGGATGGGTTTTTCCAGGAAAGCCCGTATCATCCCCTCCACGCCGTCATCCTCCCGGTAGCGTTCTTGCAGCACTTTGGCCGCAGCCTCCAGCCCGGCGTCGTCCAGAAACAGGCGCTCCCCCAGCTCGTAGTAGGCCTTTGCTTCCGCCCAAATCTGGTCCACCTCGGCGGCGAAGGCGTCAAAGTCCTCCGGCGTCATTTTCCGGGAAATGGGCAGCGGCCAGAAGCGGCGGTCGCCGGTTTCGTCCCGCAGGAAATCATCCTTGTTGGTCGTCCCGAAGAACACACAGCGCCTGGGGTTGTCCTCCGCATAGCGCCCATAGGCGGCCCGGAAGCGGTCTGTGGTGCGGGTGATGAACTGCTTGGCGGCGCTCAGCTCGCTGTAGTTAAGCTTGTCCAGCTCCCCCAGTTCCACGACCCAGCTGCCCTGGATCAGTTCGCTGGCCTCCTTGTGACGGTCGAAGCTGGCCAATGAGTTGTTGAACCACTTGCGCCCCAGCAGCAGTAACACCGTGGTCTTTCCGTACCCCTGGCCGCCCACCAGGGTGAGCACGGTGTCGTACTTCACCCCCGGGCATAGGGCCCGGGCCACGCCGGCCACCAAGCTCTTGCGGGTCACGGCTCGGGTGTAGGCGCTGTCCTCGGCCCCCAGGTACCGGATCCATAATCGGTCCACCCGAGGAACCCCATCCCATTGCAGGGACTGGATGTAGCTCTCCACATCGTCAAAGGCGTTGGCGCTGGAAACGGTGGTGAAGGCGTCGTCAATGAGCTGCTTCCCCTTGATGCCGTAGGCGGTTTCCAGGTACCACCGCAGGCCCGCGCCGTCCGCGTCCGTCCAGGGGCGGCGGCCTGTCTTGTCCAGGGCGCTGGTGCTCCAGGGAGCGGCCCGCATCACCATCACCCGCACGGCGAAGCGGTCATAGGCCATCAGGCCCCGCAGCGCCGGATCATGTGCCAGGATCAGCCGGGCGTTCTCCACCGTGGGGAGGATTCCGCCCTTGCTGCTGACGGTCAGCTTGGCCTGCCAGTTGTCGGTGTTATCCGGTTCGGGCGTGGCCATCGCCACGGTGGCTTGCGCCGCTGGGTTGCTCAGGAGCTCTCCAAAATCCGTTTGTACCAGCTCCGCCCTCTCCCGCAGCAGGGTCCCGCGCACCTGCTCATCGGCTGTGGCCAGCCGGGTCATAGCCTCGTAGCTGGGCAGCCGCCCCACGGGGGTACCCGGCTGGGCTTCGTCATCCAGGTCGGCGTACTTGTGCAGGCGCACCAGGTCAAAGGCGTTCACCAGCCGTTCGCTGCAAGGGTCCGTGGCGTGGTGGGAAAACAGGTATTTGCCGTCATACAGCACCGCGCCCCCGGCAGTAGAGCCCGCCAGATAGGTGTAGCGGTCCTCCCCGGCTTGGGCGTATACCCCGGGCAAAAACGTTTCCATGGCGGCCTCGATGTCATACACCCGGCAGAACGCGCCCACCACGCCGGACTTGGTGGTGGGGTCCTCCTGCTTTTGCAGCATGCGCTGCTCCAGCTTGCGTAGACCCGGCACCTGGGGCCACTGGGTCACGTCCCGCCAGTCCTGGTATAGCCTCAGAACGCCGTTCGGGTCCACCATGGGGCGGTCCTGGGCATAGTACAGGTATTCGCCGTCGGCGCAGCAGCTGGGCCAGTACATCATGCGCACGGCCTGGAAGGTGGTGGGGTCTATGTAGGTCAGCCCGATGCGCTCCGCCAGCTTCCGGGCAATGGGCTCGTATTCGTCCGCGGATACGCTTCTGGCCAAAGGCAGCAGTACCCGCAGCCGGGGCCGGGTAGGCTCATGTTTTCGGGTGGAATACACGCAGTAGCCGCACCCCAGGGCCGATACCGCCTTGATGGCGTCCGCAGCGCCCAGGGCGGGGATGCTGTCCAAGTCCAGGGTCACGATATCCCGGCTCACCACGGCGGTGTTTTTGCGGCGGCCATCCTGTAGCAGGCCGCCCACAAAACCCCCTACGTCCTTCAGGTCATCCTGCTGGGCCTTGGGCAGGCGCAGGTACTCCACCAGGGTTTCCCGGCCTCGCGCGGGGGTCTGGAGGCGCCGCACCAGCTCGCTCCAGCGCAGGGTCTGGGCTGGCCAGCGAAGGCTGCGCCGGTTGCCGGCGGCGCTGAGGATGAGGGAGCGGTCATTTTGGAGCATAAGACAGTCTCCGTTTCTTTTGGTATACAAAAGGCGCTCACTTTGTTATAATGATTCTGCTGGAGATAGCCTTCAGTAATAATTGAAGGAGGTACATAATTATGAAAAAGCTTTTTAGCTTTCTTATGAAGAGTACCAGCGCCTCGTTCATAGGGTTATCCACGGAAAAGGCAAACTTTTCTTTGGATTGTTGAGGCGCTTACAGCAATCCAGTCGGCGCGGTGTAAAAGCCGCGCTGTTCTTTTTTCCTCTTTCGCGCCGATTTTTGGGCGCTGGCAATTCTCATAGTCAACTTAGCAAGATTCTGTCCGACCTGTGTGAGCTCCGCGCTGCCGCCCACCAGGCCCATCTGGTTCATCCGGGCCAGCTCCGCCCTGGACACCAGCACCAGGTTCTCCGGGGCCACGTTGAGCTTGTTGCCATCGCCGAAGACGATCACATGCCCTTTAGGGCGAGGACCGTGGAGGGCCTCCCACACCAGTATGTGCTTTCCCCGCCAGGTCTTTGGGTCCGCGATTTTCACCTCCCAGTAGCCATCGGTGGTAATCCGCTCCGAGCCCACCGGCCGGTATGTTTGAGGCCTGTTCCCCGGCTTAAACTCTGTTGCCGGAGATCTCCGAATGCCCTTTTGACCCTTATTCGCCGGTATATGCCCGGGAGGAAAGCAGCCGTTCAGGCCATTGTTGATCTTGCGATTCTTCGCCGCCGCGGTCACTTGCTGGCAGGTAAGCGCCAACCCGAACCGGGCGTTGAAAAGCCTGGTAAGCTCCTTATGTGACCGCCCCGGGAGGAACTCACGGATGAAGGCGATCTGTTCCTCCGTGTAGCGATGGCCGTTCACGGATTATCCTCCTGCAACAGGGGCGGCAGCTTCTGATTGCTGGCCAAGTACTGGTCCTTCACCGCAATGGCTCTGAGCATCAGTTGCCCGTTGGCTACGATCTGGGACGCCAGGCCGGTGATCGCCTTGGAGCGCTTGATCTCCGCTTCCAGCTGGTCCCCCTGGACCTCATCGTCATTGAGCCGTTCCATCTGTTCAAACAGGTGGTTGTTCAGGTCGGTGATCTTATTTCGCATTGGGCGTCAATCCTTTCGATAATATTCGCTCACAAACCCATCTCCCTTGAGCACCAACCCGGGAGCCCAGGGAATCGGCTCCGCCATCATGGCCAGCATCTCCTGAAGCCGGGCTTCGGCATGGGACGCTACCACCTCCAGGATCACTTCGTCATGCACATGAAAGCGGATCCCCTCGCCCGGGCCAAAGGGCATGCGCTCCTGAATCCTCAGCAGCACTTCTGCCAGGCAGTCCCGGGCGATGGCCTGCACCACGTTTTCCACCAGCGTACCACCCCAGGCCCGGGTATACACAAAGCCGCCCTTGCCCTGGGTCTTATAGGCCAGCTCCTCACCATAGGTACCGACGGCAACCTGGGGCGCGGGGTAGAACAGCTTCCGCCCGGCGGGCAGCCGGATGGTGAGGTGCCGGTCCTGGGGCGCGTGCATGGCGCACTCCAGCCATAGGGTCATGCCCTTTACATCGCTTCGCGCTCCGGAGCGCACCGTGTCCAGAGCCGCCTTCTGCAGGTCGTACCACAGCGCCCTGATCCGGCTGTTGGCCTTACGCCAGCGGGCTACGATGTCCGGCAGCTCGGCTTCGGTCAGGCCCAGCTTCAGGGCGCCTGAGTTGACCAGCGCCGTAGGGCCGCCGCCGTAGCCCAGCGCCAGGGTGGCCACCTTGCCCTTGGCCCGCAGGCCGTAATTGGGTTCCCCTTTGCGGATGCTGTCCAGGGGTACCCCAAACATCTGGCTGGCGGCGGCCTCGTAGATCTTTCCGTGGGTGGCGAATACCTCGTTCACCCAGGTTTCCCCCGCCAGCCAGGCCACCACCCGGGCCTCGATGGCAGAGTAGTCCGCAACAACAAAGCGGTTGCCGGGCGCGGGAATCAGCATGGTACGGATCAGCTGAGAGAGCGCGTCCGGCAGGCTGCCGTAGCACAGCGCCATGGTCTGGCGGATCTCCGCAGGGTTGGTGATGCCCCGGCGCAGCAGCTCCCGGGCATAATCCAGCTGCTCAGGGGTCATGGTGGGCTTGGGTAGATTATGCACCTGGATGCCCCGCCCGCTCCAACGCCCGGTATGGGCACCGTAGAATTGCAGCAAGCCCCTCACCCGGCTGTCCTCCGGAGCGGTGAGCGTGTCCAGCGCGTCATACTTGGATACGCTGGTTTTGCCCAGGCGCTGGCGGAGTTCCAGCATACGCCGGGCGGCATCGGTGGGGTCCTCCCCCGCCAGCAGCTCCTTCACATCATCCTTCCGGATGGAGACCGGGGCGGCGCCGCCCATTTCCGCCGAAAGCCAGGCCTTGAGCTGGGCCGTGCTGTTGGGGTTGTCCAAGCCGGAGATCAGCGTGGCTTCGTCCAGAAGCTCCGCCTGCTCGGCGGCCCACAGCCTGCGGGCCGCTTCCACCAGGGGCCGCTCCACGGCCACTCCGGTGGCATTGAGAAGGGCGTCCTGCTCCCACAGGCGTTGCTCCCGTTCCGGCAGCGGCCAGGGGGCGAAGCGGCGCTCCAGGGCCCGCTCCGCCTCTACGTCATTACGGTTGTACTCCTGGTACATTTGCCACTTCTCCGGCTCCTGGGAGGGCAGCACTCGGCGGCCCTGGCTGTCCGGGCAACTGAGACGCTTGATCAGAGCCTTGCCGGTAGCCAGCTTTTTCTTATCCTCCGGTATGCCCACGGCCTCCCCCATCATGCCCAGGGTGCCGGAGTAGCCCAGGTACAGGCCGTGGGCCATGGTGCAGCGCCAGCGGCTGATGGGCGTGGCAAGCCCGATACGCCCCAGGCAGTACCACTCAAACACGGCGTTGTAGGCGTGCAGCAGCGTGTCCTCCCGGTAGAGCCAGGACAGGAAGTCGTTGTATGCAGCCCGGCGTGACTCGTTCAGGCCGATTTGCTCCAGGTCGATCACGGTCACAGGGCCGTCGTCCACGGCCACGCCGATGAGCAGCACCCGAAACTCCGGGCTGTTGGCATAGCGATACAGCCCCACGTCACCGATGGGCAGGTCACTGTAGGTCTCAATGTCGATGCTTAGGTGATGCATGACGTAGGTCCTTTCGTGGAGGATTCAGGGGACCGGGGGAGACCGGTCCCCCCTACCGTCTTACATGGGCAACCCCGTAATGGGGTTAATGGCAGGGCCCTGGCCGGGGTAAGCCGCCGGGGCGTATGCCGGGGGCTGGGCGGGCTGCACTTGGGCGTAGGCCGGCGGATAGCCTTGCTGGACCGCCTGCGCCGGAGCATAGGCCGGAGGATATCCCGGCTGGGCAGCAGGGGCAGCGTAGGCGCCTTGCGAGAGGGGCGTGTATACGGGCTGCTGGGGCGCGGGGTAGCCTGCGGTCGCGCCGCCAAAGTCCTCCTCGGCGGTGGAGCCTCCGGCCAGGGGTACGCCGTCCCGCAGCTTCTGCACATTGCCCAGGGCGCATCCTACGCCCTTCTTGGGCACCTCTCGGGTGCCGCCATAGGGAAAGAAGTCCACGCTCACCCGCCCGAAGATGCCGCTGTAGATCTCGCTCTCATTCAGGATGGGGTTGCGGTTGGCATCCACGATCTCCGGCTTGTAGGAGCTGCTGGCGGTCATGACCCAGTGGCCCTTGCACTCCGGCCCAAAGGGGGTCCCGTCGCTGGGGCGCACGCCGTCCCCATCGTATACAGGCAGAGCCACCTGCGGGGGCCGCCCGCCCCACTTCTCAGTGGCTCCCCGCTGGATGGCGGCCTCGATGGCGGCGTTGATCCGGCCCATGGTGGCCGTGTCGCTCTTGGGTACCAGCACCGTCAGCTTGTACATTTCCCTGTCCGTAGCATTGCGTTTCTTCGCGGGCCGCAGGATGTTCACATAGCTCAGCCGGGCTTCCCCGGTGACCACGTGAGAGAGGTTGTCCGTTGCCATTTTCATTCCTCGCTTTCCTATTGTCCCTTTGTCCGTTCAGTTCACTGGAACGGTCAAGCCGTTCCCCCGAAGGCCGGGCATCTCCGGCCCTCCGGGGAGCGCCCTGCGCTCACCCCTTACCGGATGGTCACGCCATCGCGTCAAAGTCCTCTGCGGCGGTGGTGCGGTTGGTAATGGCGGGCCTTGGGTCATTCTGGGGGACCAAGGCCGGTTTGCCGGGCTTGCGGATGATCTGCTCCGCCAGCGTGTCCGTAAAGACTTTCTTGCCCATGATGGACTCCAGGGCCGTCAGGGTGATGGGCTCCCGCACGTACAGCAAGGCCTCTTCCACGCCGGCGGCCATGGCCAGCTCGAAGGCGGCGGGTTGATCCGCAAAGGCCCGTACAGCCCGGCCCTCCACCATCTTCCAGCCGGGTACCACGCCGCCGGCCAGCAAAATACCCTGCACATACTCCCGGAGCTGCCCCAGCCATTTGTCTAGCCGGGTCCCGATGGCCAACGCCTCCCCCAGCTCTGCATCGGTCAGAGGATCACGGGGGTCCGTGGGCTTGCGATACTCGAAGTCCTCCAACGCGGTGAACCGTTGGGCCCGAGCCCGGCAGCGGTCCTTGATCCGACAGAATTGGCACCAATCCCCCTCCTGGAAGTCTCCCGTACCCTCGAAAGCCTGTTGCGCGATGGGTCGGATGGACTCTCCCCAGGCTCCCAGCTCCTCCGGGAGTTGCGTCCAGGCGGTGGTGCTCTCCCGCCGGGGCTGACAGATGACCATGGTAACGTCGGCAATGGGGAAGAAGGGTGCGAACATGGCCAGCGCTCCCAGGGCGTAGAGCTTCAGCTGGGGGTTGTTCTCCGCCGCCACCGGGACCCCCTTGCCGTGTTTGTAGTCGTACACCCGCATGTGCCACAGGCCATCAGCTCCCAGGCCGATGGTGATGCAGTCACAGGTGCCGAAGCCCTCGGGCACCAGATGGCTGTAGTCCACGCGCTGTTCAATGTAGATGTTATAGGGCTGCTGATACAGCAGCGCACAATCGTCTTTGATCAGGTCCACATACTCCCCCACGGCGTTCTCCGCAGCAGTGGCCGCCGCCCGCTCCTTGGCCGTGCGCTCCTCGGGGGTGAGGTTCTCGCTCCCAGGCTCCAGGTCCACGGCCGCCGCGCCCAGAGCGTTCCCCAGCTTCTTCCGGGCCGCCTGGTAGGCCGCTTTGGTCATGGGCGCGAAGAAGCTCTGCTGCAAGCGCAGCGCGGCCAGCTCATGGGCCAGGGTACCCTCCCGGGCGTAGGGGCTGCCCTGATCCGGCAGGGCCTCGCACAGGCGGGCGCTGGGCGGGCAGTGCAGCCAGCGGTGGGCGCTGCTGGC
>JARKQO010000185.1 GCA_029974855.1 Eubacteriales bacterium | reverse complement strand
GCGCTGATGGCCTCCATCGCCGTGGGCCGCCACAGGGATTTTGCCGCCCTGCGGGACGTGATCAAAATAGGGGCCCGGTATGAGCCGGACGCCGATGTCCAAGCCTCATACGAGCCCTATTATGGGGTGTTTCAGGAGTTGTACCCGGCCAACCGGGAGTTGATGCACCGGCTGTAGGGGAGGGGGGAGAGATAGGCAGGAGCGCCTATCTCTCCCTCAGGTTTGTAAGCTTTACCCTTAATATGCGGGTCCAGGGCCTCAGGCCCTGGTGGGGGTCCAGGGGGCGAAGCCCCATGGGCTACCCTTGGTTGATCATCTCCACCAACCCCGCCAACTGCTCGTAGCTCACCTTGCCCGGGGCGAAGCTGAGGACGGCCCGCAAAGGAGAATACTGGAGCATGGCCTGGAGCATGGCGCCGCTGATGGCGCTTTCGGCGGCCTGGCTGCGGCCTTCCTCGCCGCCCACGCCGAAGGACTCCTGCATGCCGGCCAGCAGCGGGGCCAGCACGGCCCGGGCCTTTTCGCTCTTCATCAGGTCCAGGAAGATGCTGTCCAAGGTGAAGGGGCGCTCAGGAGCCGGGGAACCCTCCACCGTTACCTGGGCGCTGAGGGCGATGT
Source organism: Eubacteriales bacterium (assembly GCA_029974855.1). Next base: position 2,334 of record JARKQO010000185.1, on the reverse strand, counting down.
CCGCGGAGCTGTGGCCGACTTCGATGGAGAAGGCCCCGGTTTCCACGTGCCAGCCGTTCAGCTGGGTGTTCCAGTAGGCAAAGGCCCGCTGATCCAGGGTGAAGGTAACGGTTTGGGTCTCCCCGGGCTGCAAGAGCACCTTGGCGAAGCCCTTCAGCTCCCGCACCGGGCGGAACACGGCGCTTTCCACGTCCCCCACGTAGAGCTGCACCACCTGCTTCCCGGCCACTGGGCCGGCGTTGGTGACGTCCACCTGGACGGTGAGGGGGTCCGTGTCCCGGATGCTGGCGCTGCTCAGGCGCAGGTTGGAATAGGTGAAGCGGGTGTAGCTGAGGCCGAAGCCAAAGGGGAACAGGGGCTCAATCTCCTTTTTGCCATAGTAGCGGTAGCCTACGAAAACGCCCTCCGCATAGGGAGCGTGGTCCCCCTCGCCGCCGTAGGACAGGTAGGAGGGGTTGTGGGCCAGCTTTTGGGGGAAGGTTTCCGGCAGGCGGCCGCAGGGGTTCACCTGGCCGAAGAGGATGTCCTTGGTGGCCCCGCCCACGGCCTGGCCCCCCAGGTAAGCCTCCACCACGGCCTTCACCTTGGGCAGCCAGGGCATCAGCACCGGGGAGCCGTTGTAGAGCACCACCACGGTGTTGGGGTTGGCCTGGGCCACCCGCTCAATCAGCAGGTTTTGGCAGGCGGGCATGTTCAGGTGGGTCCGGTCGTAGCCCTCGCTTTCAAAGGCGTCCGGCAGGCCGGCCACCACCACCGCCACTTTGGCGGCCCGGGCGGCCTCCACAGCCTGGGCGATGAGGGCCTCGTCGGGCTCTTCGGAGAGGATATCGTAGCCCTGGGCGTAGGTAATGCCCGGGACCCCTTCCAAAGCGTCCATCAGGCTGGTTTCCTTGAAGCAGTTGATGTGGGAGCTGCCGCCCCCCTGGAAGCGGGGGGCTTTGGCGAACTTGCCGATGACGGCGATGGGCTCCCCCTCCCCCAAGGGCAGCAGCCCGTCCTGGTTTTTCAGCAGCACCATGCACTCGGCGGCGACGCGGCGGGCCAAGGCGTGCTGGGCTTCCTTGTCCCAGGGGGTCTCGGGCTTTTTGCCGTCCAAATAGCGCTGGTTCACGGTGAGAATCCGCTCCACCGCCTGGTCCACCAAGGCCTCGTCCAGGGCTCCGGCCCGGACGGCCTGGACAATCCGTTGGTCGTTGACCCCGCCGGAGCCGGGCATCTCCAAATCCAGACCCGCTGCCAGGGCCTTCACCCGGTCGCTGACGGCCCCCCAGTCGCTGACCACATGGCCGTCAAAGCCCCACTCGTCCCGCAAAATCTCCGTGAGGAACCGGGGATTTTCCGAGGCGTAGACCCCGCCGATGCGGTTGTAGGAGCACATGACGGTCCAGGGACGGGCCCGCTTCACCACCTGCTCAAAGGCCGGCAGGTAAATCTCCCGCAGGGCCCGTTCGTCCACCACGGAGTCCGAGGACATGCGCCGGTGCTCCTGGTTGTTCAGGGCGAAGTGCTTGAGGCTGGTGCCCACGCTGCGGCTCTGGATGCCCTCGGTAATGGCTATAGCCATCTCCGCCGCCAGGCAGGGGTCCTCGCTGAAATACTCGAAGTTGCGCCCGCACAGGGGGGAGCGCTTGATGTTCACAGCCGGGCCCAGCACCACGCTGACCTCCTGGTTCTGGCAGGCGTCGCCGATGGCCTGGCCCACCTCCCGGATGGCCTCCCGGTCGAAGCTGGCGGCGGTGGCGCAGGCGGCGGGGAAGCACACGGCCTGGATGCTGTCGTTGATGCCCAGGTGGTCGCTGCTGGTGTCCTGCTTGCGCAGGCCGTGGGGTCCGTCGCTGACCATCACCGAAGGCACCCCCAACCGCTCCACGGGCTTGGTGTGCCAGAAGTCCAGCCCGGAGCACAGGGAGGCCTTTTCCTCCAGGGTCATTTGGGAAATCACTTGCTTGATGTTCATAGGCCCTCCCTTATACCGTGGCGGCCGTGGCCACCGTGCTTAAATCCCAGGGCTCGTAAATCTTGGGAACGTCGCTGATGAGCCGCTTGGTGTACTCCGCCTTGGGGGAGAGGATCACCTGGTCGGCTGTGCCGCTTTCCACGAACTTGCCCCGCTCCATGATGTACACGCTGTCGGAGATGTAATAGGCCAGGCCGATGTCGTGGGTGATGAAGATGATGGTCATGCCGGTTTCGTCCCGCAGGTTCAGCAGCATATCCAAAATGGTGGCCCTGGAGCAGGCGTCGATCATGGAGGTTGGTTCGTCTGCCAATAAAATTTTGGGCTTCAGCAGGAAAATCCGGGCGATCATCAGCCGCTGCATCTGGCCGCCGGAG
>JARKQO010000179.1 GCA_029974855.1 Eubacteriales bacterium | reverse complement strand
TACGCCCACACCGGCCACGATGCGGGTGGTACAGATGGAGCCGGGGCCGATACCCACCTTGACTGCGTCAGCGCCCATGTCCGCCTGGGCACGGGCGGCCTCGGCGGTGGCGATGTTGCCGCCGATCACTTCCACGTGGGGGAAGTTCTGCTTGACCCAGCGGACCCGGTCCAGGACGCCCTGGGAATGGCCGTGGGCCGTATCCACCACGATCACATCCACGCCGGCTTCCACCAGCAGTTCGACCCGCTCTTCGGTGCCAGCCCCGACGCCGACGGCCGCACCGGCGCGCAGGCGGCCGGAGCTGTCCTTGCTGGCATTGGGATGTTCTGTGGCCTTGGTGATGTCCTTGACCGTGATCAGGCCCCGCAGATGGAATTCATCATCGACCACCAGCACCCGTTCCAGACGGTGGGCACGGATCAGTTCCTTGGCGTCCTCGATGCTGGCCCCTTCCCGGACCGTCACCAGACGCTTGCGGGGCGTCATGATGGCCTTGACCGGTTGTTCCAGATTGGTCTCGAAGCGCAGGTCACGGTTGGTGACGATGCCCACCACCTTGCCGGCCCGGTCCACCACGGGGAAGCCGGAAATGCGGTGGTGGCGGGACAGCTCCATCACCTGTCCCACGCTCATCAGGGGATTGACGGTGATGGGGTCCTTGAGAATGCCAGATTCGTGGCGCTTGACCTTGGCCACTTCGGCGGCCTGGGCCCGGGCAGGCAGGTTCTTGTGAATGATGCCGATGCCGCCCTCCTGGGCCAGGGCAATGGCCAGGCGCCCCTCGGTGACGGTATCCATGGCAGCGGATACCAGAGGCATATTCAGGACGATATTTCGGGTAAACTGGGTGGAGAGGCTGACATCCCGGGGGAGAATCTGGGAGTGAGCCGGGACGAGAAGAACGTCATCAAAAGTAAGGGCTTTTTGCAGCAGTCGCATGGCCTTTGATCCAAGGTCACAAAAAAGTATTATACAGCAAGCGCTCCATTGATCGAACCACCCATAGAGGTTTTCCCCATGAGATACAGCCTGATTCTGACCACCCTGCTCTCCCTTGCCATGACCCTGCCGGCCCAGGCCCAGGTGTACAAATGGAAGGATGCCCAGGGCCGCACGGTGATCTCCGACACCCCCCAACCCGGCTCCGGCAAGCAGGCCCCGGCGGTGCAGACACCCGCAGCGGCCACTCCTGATGCTGAAGAAGACAAGAACAAGAGCTGGGCCGAAAAGGACATGGAGCTGAAGAAGCGTCAGCAGGAAAAGAAGGAAAGCGCCGCCAAGGCGGAAAAGGAAAAGGCAGAGGCGGCCCAGAAGCAGGAGAACTGCGAGCGGGCCAAGAAGCAGAAGGCCATGGTCGATTCCGGGGAGCGCCTGGCTACCCGCAACGCCAAGGGTGAGCGGGAATTCATGGACGACGCCCAGCGTCAGCAGGAAAGCCAGCGGGCCAGCCAGGCCGTGCAGGAATGGTGCAAATAAGCCTGTCAGCCTGAAACACCGAAGGGGCCGCAAGGCCCCTTCTGCTTTTCTGATGCGACGGGAGCGGGGGGCTTTGGGATCAGGCGGCTTCGCCCTCTTCCCCGGCGCCCTTCTTCATGACCTTTCCTTCTGCAGCCCGCTGCTTGCGGACCTCCTTGGGGTCGGCAATCAGGGGGCGGTAGATTTCCACCCGGTCCCGGTTGCGCAGCACCGTATCCAGCTTGGAGAGCTTGGCGAAGACGCCAAACTTGTTCTTCTTCAGGTCAATGTCCGGATACTTTTCCAGGAGACCCGAGGCTTCCAGGGCCTGCTGCAGGGTGCTGCCCTCAGGTAGCTTCAAGCGGACGCATTCCTGTTTGCCCGGCAGGGCGTAGATCACTTCTATGCTCAAGGATTCAGCCATGGGTATGGGCTCCATAAACCTGCTCTGCCCGCTTCACGAAGGCATCCACGAAGGTGTTGGCGATGTGGCTGAACACGGGGCCGATCACCTTTTCGAACAATTTGCTGGAAAATTCGTAGCGCAGCTGGAATTCGATCTTGCAGGCATCTTCGCGCAGGGGTTTGAAGTGCCAGCTGCCTTCCAGGTGCCGGAAAGGGCCATCCACCAGGCGGATGCGCATGGAAACCGGGATTTCCTTGTCGTTCTCGGTGGTGAAGTGGGATTTGACGCTGTGGTAGTTGATGTGCAGGGTTCCCACCGTCTTCTTCTCGTCCCGGTAGCGGCATTCGGTATGACTGCACCAGGGCAGGAACTGGGGGTAGTCCTCGCAGCGATCCACCAGATCAAACATTTGCTGGGCTGAATAAGCGATCAGCACCGATTTCTCGACCAGGGCCATGGTCCGCCAGAAGCTCCGATTCTTGTTAGAATCCGTCGATTCTATAGGAATCGCGCGGCACCATGAGTATTGCCAACAACAAAAAGGCCTTCCACGATTACTTCATCGAGGAAAAATATGAGGCTGGGCTTGCCCTGGAAGGATGGGAGGTGAAGTCCATTCGCGCCGGGCGGGTACAGATCAAGGAAGCCTACGTGGTCATCAAGCGGGGCGAGATTTTCCTGCTGGGCATGCACATCACCCCCCTGCCCACGGCTTCCACCCACGTGCATCCGGATCCGGTCCGCACCCGCAAGCTGCTGCTGCACGAAAACGAGATCATGAAGCTGATCGGCAAGGTGGAACGGGCCGGTTACACCCTGGTGCCCCTGGACCTGCACTACACCCGGGGCCGCATCAAGGCGGAGATCGGTCTGGCCAAGGGCAAGAAGCAGCACGACAAGCGCGAGGACGCCAAGGAAAAGGACTGGGCCCGGGAAAAGCAGCGGCTCATGCGCGACAAGGTCCGGGGCCACTGAAGATGCATCTGCCTGTTGGGCTGTTTACGGCTCCGGGCCGGCCACCGGAGTTGTCCCGTGCCTGTTGAAATCCCGCTCATCACGGTCGATGCCTTC
>JARKQO010000170.1 GCA_029974855.1 Eubacteriales bacterium | reverse complement strand
CACATAGTCCTCATGGCCGTTATCGCCCACCACCCTTTGGGCAAAATCCTCCAGTACCTCCTGCCGGGCCAAATCCCCCTGGTAGTATTCATTTTCCAGCTTGTCGATGACGCATACGGCAGCGCCGTTGTTTCGGAATTCACCGACGATGGTCCTGCCGATGCCCCGGGCTCCCCCTGTGACAATGGCCACCTTGTTGGCAAAGAGCATACTCTCATCTCCCTGGCTGTAGCATAGCACAAAACCTTGGGGTGTGCCAGGGCAGGCTAGGCCGGGCGTACATACAAAGGGCTCCGGGAGGAGCAGCCGAGCTGCCAGCTCTCCCCCGGGGCCCTTCCTGTTCTTTCCTTTGCTTTTCTTTCCCTTACCCCAACATTTCCTTGATCTTCCCGGCCACCAAAGGAGCCAGCTTGGCGTGATCGGCCTTGGAGTAGTGCAAGCCGTCCATGGTGTTCAACTCAAAATGCAGCGGGGCGCAGTCCAAAAAGCCGCTGCCAGTGCGCCGGGCCAAGTCCCCGTAGAGCTCGCCGAACTGGCAGCTCTTGGCATAGGCCTCCGGGCCGAAGCTAAAGCCATACATCATGTTGCCGATATCCGGATGGGTGGGCGCGGGCGCAATCACCAGCACCTGGGGCACAGGATAGCCGTAATAGGAGGTCTGGCACTCCCGCACCAGCTTCTCCACCCCAAAGGCGATCATCCCCGCCGTCAGGTTAAACATATGCTTCAGCTCGTTGCAGCCCATTTGGATCACCACCAAATCCAGGGGCGCGTTGGCGTCCAGGGCCACCTGGAGGCTCTTGAGCCCCAAGCGGTTGGGAAAGTAGGGGTCCTCCATCAGATTGGTGCGGGCGTTCAGGGCGTTCTCGATGATATGGTACTCGCCGCCCAGCAGGCTTTGCACCCGGCCCGGCCACCGTTCCTCCCGGCTCATGCGCTGGGCAGTGTCCAACTGGGGGCGGTAGGCGGTGACGTCATACCCCCAGGTGTTGGAATCGCCGAAAACCAGAATATTCTTCATATGCTGCCCTCCCAGCTTATTATGATTTTGGGGTTACAGCCTGCCTTCAAACCGGTCCAGCTCAATGGTCCGCCCCAACTTGGCCGAGGCCTCCAAAGCGTTGATCACATGCATGACCTCCATGCTGTCCTGAACCGTCACCACCCGGGGCTCCACCCCCGCGTCCACGCAGCGCAGGAAATAGGCGATCTCCTTGACGTAGGCGTTGTACTGCTCCGGCTTGGTATGCCTGGGCTCCTGCCCGTCCTTCCAGACGTTCAGCTCGCACCGGGCCCCGTCCCGGTCGTTGATGGAATATCCCGCCTGGTAGCGCAGCTCCGCCGTGGCCTTGCTGCCCATCACCTTGGCGTACATGGTGAAGGGATATCCGCCCCGCATGGTGAAGCTGGTTTCCGCCACGCCCCGGGCCCCGCCCTGATACTCAATGGAGGCGAAGACGTTCTGGTAACAGCCGCTTTCATCCTTGGAGGCCAAAGCGTACACGCTCTTGGCGGGGCCGAAGAGGGAGTTCATGAAGTCCACGTCATGCACCAGCATATCGTACATGGCTCCGCCCCCCAGCACCGGGTCGTACAGCCAGTCGTTATCCCAGCGCTGGGGCTCGCTGCAGCGGGAGAAGTAGCTCATGTAGATCTCCCCGAACTCCCCCGCGTCCATCATCTCCTTCAAAGTGACGTAGCCGGTCCAAAAGCGCACCACCATGGCCGTCATGTAAGGCACCCCGGCTTTGGCCACCGCCTCCCGCACTCTGGCCGCGTCGGCGGCGGTCATGGCGATGGGCTTCTCGCACAGCACGGCCTTGCCGTATTCCGCGCACAGCGTCACCAGGTCCGCGTGGGTGTAGGTGGGCGTGGCGATGAGGCACACGTCCAACTCCGGCACGGCCTCCAGCATGGCCCGGGCGTCTGGAAACGCCGGGCAGCCCGCCGCCTGGGAGGCGGCCCGGGCCTTTTCAGGGACGATATCGCACACAGCTGCCAAGGCCGCGTTCTCCAGGGTTTTGATGGCGGCGATGTGGCTCTTGCTGATCATGCCGCAGCCGATGAGGCCAATGCGGTGGGTTTTCATTCCTGATGCACTCCCCTTCTCTGGCGCGCCGGGCTTGCGGTGAGCACATGCACCCCAAGGCTCTCCAGCTTCTCCCGGGCCTCGTTGTCGATGCGGTCCGTAATCAAGGTATTGATCTGCTCCAGCCCGCAGAGCCGGGCAAACACCTGGCGGTTGAACTTGGAGCAATCCGCCACGGCGATGACCTCGTGGGCGGCCTGGATCATGGCGCTTTTCACATGCACCTCCTCGATGGTACGGTTGGAGATGCCCCAGGTGAAGTCAATGGCGTCGCAGCCCAGAAACAGCTTTTTCACCTTGATGCAGTTGATGAAATCGATGGCCTCGGTGCCCACCAAGGTGTACACGCTGGGCAGCAAAGAGCCCCCGGTCATGATCAGCGAGATATCGCCCCGCTCGGCCAAGGTGGTGCCGATCTTGAGGTCGTTGGTAATGGCGGTAACGCCCTTGGCCTTGATGCGCCCGACGATCTCATAGGTGGTGGAGCCCGCGTCCAGCATAATCACATCCCCGTCGGCGATCATGTCGGCGGCCAGCGAAGCGATGGCTTGCTTGCTCTCGATATTCTCCTGGAAGTGAATGACAGAGGGGATTTCGATGTTGGGGCTGTGCTGGCGGCACACGGCGCCCCCATGGGTTTTGATCACCAGGCCCCGGGTGGCCAGCTCGTTGATATCGTTGCGAATGGTCACCAGGGAGGTGTGGAACACCTCGGCCAACTCCTGGGTTTTCACGGTTTGCTTTTCGTTGATGTAGTGGAGTACCTTTTCCTGCCGTTCAATCCGAAACAAATTTTCCGCCCCCTGCCCCATCCCGCCCAGTCTTTTGGGCTCTTTTGTCATAAAAGCGCGCCGCGATTCCCCCAGGGGAATCGCGGCTTGTTGCCCGGCCCTGGCCGGGAGATATGTTACCGGCGGATAGAGCGCACTTTCTCCATGAACTCCACCACCCGGGCCTTTTCCACCTTGTTTTCAAACGTGCCGTCCTTCTTGAAGGTGGTACCCACCACGGCGCCGTCGGCGGTGTGGAAGATCTCCTCGATGGTGTTCACCTTGCAGCCGGTGTTGGCAAATACCGCGCTGTCGGGGATGGCGGCCTTCACCCGGGCCAGCACGCCCATGTCCGCTCCCACCCCCGCCGTCATGCCGCTGACGCACACAATCTCCGGCTGGTTGTTGAACACGGTGGTTCTGGCAATGTCGGCCACATCCCGGTCTACCAGGTACTTGGCGGCCTCGGGCACGATGTTGAACATCAGCTTGCAATCCTCCAGCCCCAGGCGGGCCCGGTGGCGGGCGATTTCGCCGGTGTTGGTGTCCCACAGGCCAAAGTCGCTGGCGTACACGCCGCTCATGATCTCCCGGATGAACTTGGCCCCGGTGGCGGCGGCCAGGTCCAAGGATGCGAAGGGATCCCACAGCACGTTGACGCCGAAGGGAATCTTGATGGAGGACATCAATTCGCCAATGACCCGGGCCATGGAGGCCGTGGTCTCGGGGTTCACCTTTTTCAGATAGGGCATGCTGAACTCGTTGGAGAACATCACCGCGTCCACGCCGCCCTCCTGGAGGGCCGCGAACTCCTGATGGGCCATGTCCACCACCTTGCTCATTCCGCCTGCTTTATCGTAATAAGGATCACCGGGCATGGGCTGCAGATGGCACATCGCGATAATCGGCTTTTTTGTTCCAAACAGCTGCTCAATCCATTCCATCGACGGTCTTCTCCTTTCACTATCCCTGTTCTTGGTTTGATCATAGCATGCCCCTATTTTTTTGTCAAGAAATAAAAAGCAATGATAACTAAAGGAAAGCGGCTTGTCCTCCTTCAATTGTAAGAAGGCTTTATAGCCTCTATCCCATGGGTGCTTCCGAGGAGTGCCGGGACTTTTCGTTTCTCTTTTATTTCCCTTTCATTTCTTTTTAAGAGAAAACAGCTGAAAATCGTAATCGAACGATAAGATAAAAAATAAAACTTCATCCAGGTTATTGACAAAAAGCCAGGGGATATTGTATAGTCAATCTAACAAAAGGAATATGCAGCCAGCCCTCCAAGGCGTGGCGCAGGGGCAAGGAGTGGTGTGCCCATGAAGCCTTCGATCCAAAAAGGCATCAATATCTGGTCCTTCGATTCCTCCCTCTCCATCCGGCAATGCATGGTCATGGCCAAGGACGCGGGCTTTGAGGGCATCGAGCTGGCCTTGGCGGCCAAGGGGCCCCTGAGCATGGAGAGCACCGACGACGACGCCCGGGCGCTGCGGGCCATGGCGGAGGAGATCGGCATCCAGATCAACGCCCTGGCCACGGGCCTGTACTGGCAGTATTCCCTCACCAGCGACCGGCCTGACATCCGGGAGAAGGCCAAGGCTGTGGCCCGCCGGGAGATGGAGCTGGGCAAGCTGCTGGGGGCCGACGTGGTGATGGTGTGCCCCGGGGCCGTAGGGGTGGATTTTCAGCCCGAGGACGTGGTGCCCGACGCCAAGGACATCGAGTTCTTCGCAGGCAGCGAGGTCATCGACTATGAGGTGGCCTACCAGCGCAGCCAGGAGGCCCTCCGGGAGCTGGCCCTGGACGCGGAGCGCATCGGCATCCGCATCGGCGTGGAGAACATCTGGAACAAGTTTCTGCTCTCCCCCCTGGAAATGCGGGATTTCATCGACGGCATCGGCTCCCCCTGGGTGGGGGTGTGGCTGGACGTGGCCAATATGATGATGTTCGGTTATCCCCAGCAATGGATTCGCATCCTGAATCGTCGTATCATCAAAGTACACTTCAAGGATTTCCGCTGCGCGGTGAAGAGCCTGGACGGCTTTGTGGATTTGCTGGCCGGGGACGTGGACTGGAAGGCCGTCAAGCAAGCCCTGGACGATATCGGCTACGGGGGCTGGTGCAATGGGGAGATGTGCCCCACCTACAAGCAGTATACAGACCAGATGATCTACAACTGCTCCGCGGCCATGGACTGCATCCTGGGCAGGAAGCGCTTCTCCCGCTAAGGGAGCTGCAAAGGGGAGAGATGCTTGGAAAACGCGAAGCTTCGGGCCAAAAACATCACCAAGTCGTTTGAAGGCGAGAAGGGCGAGCGCGCGCTGGTGATCGACGGCATCAGCATGGACATCGCCGAAAAGGAAATGGTGGCCGTGCTGGGGCCCTCCGGCTGCGGCAAGAGCACCTTGATGAAAATCCTCTGCGGCATTCAAAGCGCCACCTCCGGCAGCGTGGAGCTGGACGGGGTGGATTACGGCCGGGAGCTGCCCCGCTCCATCCTGCGGAAGTTCGGCTTCGTCTTTCAGGGGGACAATCTGCTGCAATGGCGCACCGCCGAGGGCAACCTGCGCTTCACCTTGGAAACCATGCATTTGAAGGGCCCCCAGTGGAGCAGGCGGGTGGAGGAGATGCTGGAGATCGTGGGTCTGCTCCAATACCGCAAGGTGTACCCCCACGAGCTTTCCGGCGGCATGAAGCAGCGGGTGGGCATCGCCCGGGCGTTGGTCCACAACCCCGAGGTGCTGCTGCTGGACCAGCCCTTCGGAGCCCTGGACGCCATCACCCGCCGGATGCTGGCCTTTGAAACCCTGAACATCTGGAAGGAAACCCAAAAAACCATCGTGATGGTCACCAACAACGTGGACGAGGCCCTGCTGCTGGCCAGCCGCGTGTTTCTCTTCTCCCCGCTGCCGGCCCGGGTGCTGCATGAGGTGGCGGTGGACATCCCCTATGAGGACCGGGACCAGGACGTGGTGGCCACGCCCCGCTTCCTGGAGCTGAGAAAGCACCTAAACGAGCTGGTGCGCGGCACCATGGCAGGAGGCGAGGACAAATGAGCGCTCCCGGACGCAGGAAAAAGCCGATCCAATGGGTGAACGTCATCGCCCCCCTGGCGGTGCTGGCGGGGATCTTCATCGCCTGCGAGATCATCGCCCGCACCTCGGGCATTTCCGAGTACATTCTGCCCGCCCCCTCCAAGATCGTCGCCGGGGTGTGGAACAAGTTCCCCGGGGACATCTGGCCCCATTTCCTGCTGACCCTCAAGGTGATTTTGATCGGCTTCGTGCTGGCAACGGCTTTGGGCATGGCCCTGGCGGCCCTCATCAGCCAGTCGGGCCTGGTCACCAAGGCCGTCTCCCCGGTGATCATCTGGCTGGTCATCACGCCGCTGATCACGCTGATCCCCCTGCTGACCCTCTGGCTGGGCTATGACCCCATGCAGCGGGTGTACGTGGTGGTGATCCAGGCCACCCCCATCATCACGCTGAACACCCTCAACGGCTTTACCAACCTGGACACGGAAAAGCGGGAGCTGGCCAAGGCCGTGGGCTGCACCAAGCTCCAGCGCTTCTACAAGATCACCTTCATGAACGCCATGCCCCAGGTGTTCACCGGCATCAAGCTGGGCTGCATCAACGCCACCATCGCCGCCCTGTCCGCGGACATCGTCAGCGGCAACATCGGCATGGGCTTCAAGATCAAGCAATACATCAAGTACAACAACATCGATTTGGCCTATGGCAGCATCATTCTGGTGGCGCTGATCGGCCTGATCACCTACAACATTGTGGAGTCCATTGAGCACAAGGTGGTCCTGTGGAAGAACTGACGGGAGATGAGCGCCTTGCCTACGCCGAAAATTGAGTTCCGGAACGTGACCAAGATCTTTCATACCCGCAGTCAGACCATTGTGGCGGTGCAGGATTACAACATGCAGGTGGAGACGGGGGACTTTGTGTCCATCATCGGCCCCTCCGGCTGCGGTAAGTCCACGTTGATCCGCATGCTGGACGGCATCATCCAGCCCACCTCCGGCCAGCTTTTCATCGACGGCCAGGAGCTGGACGCCACCCGCCGCCTGCCCAGGGACATCCTCCGCCGGATGGGCTTCATCTTCCAAAAGCCCAATTTGCTGCCCTGGTACACCATCCGCCAGAACGTGGCTTTGCCCAACAGGATCATGGGGAAAACCACCAAGGAGGACGAAGCCTATGTGGACCACCTGATCGACATGGTGGGCCTGACCAAGTACCGGGACGCCTACCCGGTGGAGGTTTCCGGCGGCGCGCTCCAGCGGGCCGGGGTGGTGCGGGCCATGGTCCACAAGCCCGAGATTCTGCTGATGGACGAACCCTTCGGGGCCCTGGACGAGATGATGCGCGAGCAGCTGGACATCGAGCTGCTGGACATCTGGAAAAACCTGGGCATCACCATTATCTTCATCACCCACAACGTGGAGGAGGCGGTGCTCCTGTCCTCCAGCATCTACGTGATGGGCACCCAGCCGGGGCGGCTCCTGGAAAAGGTGGAGATCGACCTGCCCCGCCCCAGGGAGCTTTCCATGATCACCACAGAGCGCTTCGCCGCCTATGAGCGGGAGCTCACCGGGCTCATCGGCAAGCTGGAGCTCAAAAACATCAAGTAAGGGAGGGAGCGGAGCATGAAGAAGGCAAGCCGGGTCCTGATGGGCATTTTGGCCCCCGTGCTGATGTTCGCGCTGCTGTTTGGCTTCTGGGAATTCATCTGCGTGAGCAACAACATTCCCAAGTGGCTGCTGCCCTCGCCCTCGGCCATTTTCACCTCCATGGCGGCGAATTTCGTGGATTTCTTCCCCCACATCATGATCTCCTTTGGAACGGTGCTGGCGGGCTTCCTGCTGGCGGTGCCCATCGGCATTCTGCTGGCGACCTTGATCACCAGCAGCAAGGCCCTGAGCGCGGCCCTGTCCCCCTACATCATCGTGCTGGTTACCACACCCTTGGTGACGCTGCTGCCGCTGCTGATGCTCTTTCTGGGCTACGGGCAAAAGGTCCGCATCATCGGCGTGGTGATCCAGGCCTTCGCCATCGTCAATATGAACACCTGCACCGGCATGCTCAACGTCCCCGTAATCCGCCACGAGCTGATGCAAAGCGTGGGGGCAACCAAGCTCCAAAGCCTGCGCCATGTGGTCTATCCCACGGCCGCCCTGGACATCTTCACCGGGGTGCGGCTCAGCGCCATCTTCGCCACCACGGCCTGCGTGGCGGCGGAGTATGTGGGCGGCAACGAGGGCCTGGGGGCGCTGATCATCAAATACGCCCAGTACCTGAAAACCACGGAGTCCTTCGCCTGTATCTTCTTTGTCACCATCATCGGACTGTTTATGTACGGGCTGGTGTCCTTTTTGCAAAAGAAGGTCGTGTACTGGCGCACCTAAGGAACCCCTGACGGCTGCCAGCCGTCTGGAAATATATAAAGGAGGGTACAACCACATGAGGAAGATTCTTGCTCTGGTCATGGTTCTCGCCCTGGCTCTTCTGACGGTTCCCGGCTTGGCGGAGATGAAGGAATTCACCTACGTCGTGCCCCGCACCGTGGAAAGCTTGGAGGATTCCCCGTTCCACATCGCCAAGCTGCTCCTGGAAAAAGAGGGATATACCATGCACATCCAGGAGGCCTTCGGCACCACCGACAGCAAGATGGTAGCTACCAACCAGGCCCAGTTCTGCGGACCGGGCCCCATGTACATCCTTTCCGCCGTGGCGGAGGGCCTGCCCATCATCGCCGTGGTCGGCTATGACGCCATCAACATCTGGGGCATGGCCGTGCTGACCAACTCCCCCATCCAGACCTTCGACGACATGATCGGCGCGCAGGAGAAGTATGGCCGCAAGCTCACCGTGGCCCTGGGCGATCCCTCCTGGGAGATGCTGGTCACCCCCACCTTGATCGCCGCGGGCGTGGACACTGTCAATGACCTGGAGTTCGTGGTGGCCGGCGAAAACCGCTATGTACAGGTTGCCGAGGGCAAGCTGGACATGCTCTTCACCTGGCCGGGCGAGTGCTGGCAGCTTCAGGGCCAGAACTATGACTTCATCTACATCGACGGCAACGAAGTGCTGGGGACCAACTCCAACCCCCTGAGCACCTCCACCACGCTGATCGAGACCGAGCCCGAGCTGGTGCAGGCCTTTGTCACCGCGATGCAAAAGGCCATCTATGCCGTGCACTACAATCCGGAAGCCGCCGCCGCCATCATGGCCGACGTGTTCCCCCACATCGACGTGACCTGGAAGGCCGCCAAGTACATCCAGGAGGGCCGCTGCTATCAGATGTTCGGCAAGCCCGGCTCCGAGACCGAGGCACGGATTTTGAGCGCCATCGGCTTCAACTGGGAGGACACCTGGCAGCTGAACATGGACGCCGCCGTGGAATCCGGGCTAATCAAGGAGCCCCTGCCCATGGACAAGATCTTCAACAACCAGTTCATCAAGGCCGATCTGGATTACTCCGACGTGGAAGCCTTCATGGACGGCATCGACATCGCCTCCGTGGCCAGCCGCTACGCCGCCGAATAACGCAAAAAGGCGGAGACCTATCCCCCC
>JARKQO010000168.1 GCA_029974855.1 Eubacteriales bacterium | reverse complement strand
ACGTCGTTCCATATCTCCAGGTACCGACCGCAGGAGCAGGCGGGGGAACAATCCGGGCCGCAGGGCTCCTTGTCGGTGATGATGAACATCTCGGTATCCGGGCCGCAGGGGCCGGTCTGCCCGGCTGGGCCCCACCAGTTGTTCTCCTTGGGCAGGTAGAAAATCCGGTCTGCGGGCACGCCCATGTCCCGCCAAAGCCGGGCGCTTTCCTCGTCCCGGGGGCAGTCGCTGTCCCCGGCGAACACGGAGAAGGCCAGCTTGTCCTTGGGCAGGCCCAGGTAATCGGGGCTGGTCAAAAACTCCCAGCTCCAGGGGATCATCTGCTCCTTGAAGTAATCCCCCAAGGACCAGTTGCCCAGCATCTCAAAAAAGGTCAGGTGGCTGAAATCCCCCACGTCGTCGATGTCCCCGGTGCGGACGCACTTTTGCACGTTGCACAGCCGGTTGCCGGCGGGGTGCTTGGCTCCCATCAGGTACGGCACCAAGGGATGCATCCCGGCGGTGGTGAACAGCACCGTGGGGTCGTTCTCCGGGATGATGGAGGCGCTGGAGATCACCGCGTGGCCGTGATCCTGGAAGAACTTCAAAAACAGGGAGCGAAGCTGGGAGGAGTGGAGAGATTTCATGTGGGTAGCTCCTTTATCTCATTAAACAGTAAAAAGGGAAAATGCTCACCCATTATAGTGAATCGGGGCCCCGCTGTCAATGCGGGGCCCCGGGAAAAAGGGAACTTAGAGAGAAAGGGAGCTTAGGCAAACAGGGAACTTACGGAAAAAGCGCATGGAGCCTCAGGCTCCCCTCGGGCTCCCCTCGGGCTCCCCTCTGGCTCCCCTCAGGCTTCCTCCTCCTGGGGCAAGGGCTCTCCCGCCTCCACCATGGCCTTGGCCCTGAGGGCAAGCAAAGCGATGGCCACCATGGCCGCCCCGGTGACGATCAGCAGGGCTTCCACGCTGAACCGGTCCGCCAGGGGGCCGAACCACACCATGGACAGGGGCATGGCTGCGGAGCCGATGATGGAGTTCACCCCAAAGACGCGGCCCATCAGCTCCGGGTCCGTGCGGGTCTGCAGCACGGTGTTGCTGGCGGTGTGCAGGAAGGGCACGCTGAGGCCCAAGGGCAGCATCATGCCCAGGTAAAAGATAAAATCCCGGGAGAAGCCCATCAGCAGTGTGAACAGCCCAAAGAAGGCCGAGGCCGCCATGAGGGTATGGGTTTTGTTGCGCAGGCCGCCCCACAGGCTCACCAGCACGCCCCCCAAAATGCTGCCCACCGAGAACACGATCTCGTGGGTCACCAAGCGCCAGGGCTCCGGCCCGAAGCTGCGGGCCACCATCAGCGGGGTCAGGAACACCGCGGGCCCCAGCATCAGGGCGGTCAGCAGGTAAAACAGCGTCATCTGCCACAGCCAGGGGGTCCGGGCCATGTAGGCCACGCCGCCGCGCATGTCCTTCCAGAAGTGGCCGGGCTGGGCCTGGGGAAGCTCCCGGGGCGGGGCTACCACTCCCAGGAAGATGCCGATGCCCACCACCGCCGTGATCACGTCCACCCAGAACACCGGGCCGATGCCCAGGCTGCCGTACAGCCAGCCCGCCACCGCCGGGGAGAGCAAAAACATCACGCTTTGAATGGTGGAATGGATGCCGTTTACCCGCATCAGCCTGTCCTGGGGCACGATTTCCGGCAGGAACGCGCCTACGGCGGGCATCTGAATCCCCGCCCCGGCGGAGCGCACCGCCGAGATCACGAAAAGCAGCCACAGCTCCTGGTAGCCCAAAGCGAACAGCAAAGCCAGCACCGCCGTGCAGGCCGCGATCACCGCGTCCGCCAGGATGATGAGTCTCTTGCGGTCATAGCGGTCCGCCCAGACCCCGGCGAAAAGGGAGATCACGGCCTGGGGCAAAAAGCCCGCCAGGGTGGAAATGGCGATCATTACGCCGCTTTGGGTGGTGAGGGTGATGTGCCAGGAGATGGCGAATTGGACAATGGAAGAACCGAACAGGGTCACGGTTTGGCTGCCCAAAAACAGGGCCGTCTGCCGGACCCAGCTCTTTGGAGAATGCTGCGTCATCAAGGTAACTCCTTTTGATCAGGCTCCGGGGTATGGCTGGTTACCGGGTCGTCTCCAGCAGCCTGGCGATGAGGCCGCAGTTGCGGGCGGTCTCCTGAAGGCTCACCAAAGGCTCCCCATCCTCCAAAATCATCCTGCCGAAGGCCTCCACCTCCCGCAGATACCGCTTGCAAGCGGTAACGGGGATCTCCTTGGCCCCTTGGGCATTGACCAGCACCATGGGCGCGGCGGAATCCAAAAACACGTCCCGCACGATGAGGCTGCCCTGGCTGCCGGTGATTTCCGCCATCTGGCCGCTGAAGGCGTCAAAGCCGCAGTTGGCGGTGCAAATGGCCCCGTTTGCGTATTTCAGCACCGCGCTGAAGGCCACGTCCACCCCGTTTTCATCCCTACGCTGGGCGCAGAAGGACTCCGGCTCCTCCCCCATGATCAGGCCGATCAGGTTGATGGGGTAGCAGCCCACATCCCAGAGGCTGCCGCCGCCCATGGCCGCGTCCAGGCGGGGGTCCTGGTCCCGGGTCATGGCAAAGCTGAAGTTGGCGTGGATGTGCCGCACCTGGCCGAGGGTTCCGGCTGCCAACAGCTCCTGAAGCTGCTCCATCCGGGTGGTGAAGCGGTACATGAAGGCCTCCATCAGCTTCACGCCGTGTTGCCGGGAGACCTCCTCCATCTCCCGGCGGTCCGGGGCGGTGACGGCCACGGGCTTTTCGCACAGCACCGGCTTCCCCGCCCGGGCGGCCATCAGGGACCATTCCTGGTGCAAGCCGTTGGGCAGCGGGATGTACACCGCGTCCACCCCGGGGTCGTCCAGCAGGGACTGGTAATCCCCGTAGGCCTTTTCAAAGCCAAAATCCGCGGCGGCCTTTTGGGCTTTCTCCAACTCCCTGGAGGCGATGGCGTAGGGCTGGGCGTTGTCCGCTTCCAGGATGGCGGGAACCACATGGTTCAGGGCAATGCGGGCACATCCCAGAACACCCCAGCGAATAATGTTGTTCATAGCGTTTCCTCCGTTTCCGAATCTCAAACGCGCTCCTTGGTTCTTTCCCCTGCGCTTTCCTTTTTCCTTTCGACCTGTGGAGGCGGAAATCCTTTCAAATCCCTTTGCCGGATTCCCAAAAGGGCTGCCGCGCCCTTTCCCTGGCGCGGCAGCCCCACTGGTAGGTTCCCGGTTCTCCGGTTTCCGTGATCCTATTTCTCCGTGTCTACAATCCAGGCCCCTTCTATCACCTGATGCATCAGGTCCATATCCTCCTGGGAGAGGGGAGAGTAATCCCCATGGCTGCAGTACAGGGAGAAGAAAAAGCCCTTGTAAACGGAGACCATGATGGCGTAATCCCCTGCCTCCGGGTCGGTTTCCCGCACCAACAGAACCTTATTGCCCGAGGGGGTCTCAAAGAGCTCGTCAGAGGGCACCGAGAAATCCTGGCTGACCATATCCAGCAGATGGTCCATTTCCTCCTGGGTGAAGTCCGCCAGGAATTTGCTTTCCACCTCCTCGGAGAAGGAGATATTGAGGTCAAAGGAGGGCTTGGAGGGGTCCTCATACCAAATTTCCAGGCTGATCCAGCCCTCCTTGGGATTTTGCTTATACTGCGCCCCCTCGGGGATTTCTATTTCCACGTCAAATTCCTGAAAATCTTCCACCACGTGATAGGTTTCGGTGGCGGCCAGGGCGGCAGCGGCGCTGCACAGCAGCAAAAGCGCGGTGAAAAGCGAAAGAATCTTTCGAAGCATTGCCTTGTTCCCCTTTCATAACCTACTCTGTTCATGGGCCACAGGGTTTAAGAGCCGCTGCTCTCTCCCCCGCCTTGTCCGCCTACCCCAAAGTCCGTCAGGAAGGCGCGCATCATGAAGCCCGTGACACCTGTGTTTGGATCCACCACCTGGGCCCAGGTTTTGTTTTGGGAGATCACGGTGAGAATGTCGTTTTGGTGAAAATCCTGGATGGGGTCGGAGGCCTTGGTGGGCGCCCAGCGCATGTGCACGTATCCCGCGGGGGTGCTGGGCCGCACCTGCACCGTATAGCTGGTAAAGGCAAAGCCCGCAAAAATTCTCTTCAAGGAAGTCTCCGCATCCGGAGCGGGCTTGGCGGTGGGCTTGGGCGCGGGCTTCGTGGTGGGCTTAGGCCCGGGCACGTCGTAGGTGAGGTAGCGCCCCATCACAAAGCCGTGGTATCCGCCATAATCCACTTCCACCCAGGTTTGGTCGATATAGTCGTTGAGGGTTACCTTGGCCCCATAGGGAATGCTGGTAAGGGGAGCCAAGCTGGTGCTGGGGGTTGGGCGCAGATTGAGCCCTTTGCCATTGCTGGTGTACACATAGGCGTGCCAGGTTTCCCCCAGGGAAACGGCCGGGAAGGCGGCCATGGCCAGCAGCAGCGTGGCCAGGGCCAGAGAGATCAGCCTTTTGTTCATAATGTTCCTCCTATTCTTTTGCATGGGTGCTTACCATCCCATCCCAAGCCTTACTGGATTCCCTCCACCGACAGCGTGCCCGATTCCATGATCCACAGCTGGAACGTATACGTTTCCACGGGCTCCTCCTGGCTCTCCCACTGGCGGGCATAGCGGAAGGTCAGCTCCACCGCCCCAGCCCCCTGCGTCGTGGGAGAGAACACGGCCACATACGTCCCCCCGGCTCCCATAAGGCCCTGGGAGTTTTCATCGGGAACGTACTCCTCCTTTTCACAGGCCAGCAGCTTCGGGTCGGAAATTTCATAGGTCCACTGATACCCTGTGGTGGGGTTTGCCTGAAGGCGCACCGTGAGAACGGTTTCCCCCTCCAGGTCATAGGTCAGGGCCATGGGCTCCGCTTCCGCGTCCTGCCCGGCGGCCACGGGCCCGGCCAGGGCCACCAGCGCCTCCAGCGTAGCCCCCGTATCCATGGATACGGAGCAGGCAAGGCCTCTGCCCTGGTGATACCACAAAAGGATACCCGCCTCGCCCTCGTTATAGTGGGCCTCGGCCTCAAAGCCCGGCAACGGGGCCAGGTCCTCCTTGGTCCACTCATAGTACATGCCCGAGATGTCCGTGAGCCCGTCGCCGGGCTGCGTCCGGAAACAGTACTGGATGCCGTCCAGCGTAAATTGCACCTGGGCAATCTCCTCTTCGTCCGTCATGTCAATGAGGGAATAAGCCACGTCCTGCGCGCCCTGGGGCACAGCCACCGGCGCGCCCATCCTCTCCTGGATCTCCTGGGCCGTGGCCTCCCGCATCGGATTGGGAAGCCCCACAGCGCCCGCCCAGGACACTGTGATGAGCGTAAGGGCGCAGACGGCCGCCCAAAGCCTCGCCGCCCTTTTCTTTCCCATACTTCCACTCCCTTTCACGCTTATCCCTTGGTGAATCTCTGAAAATGCAGTGGGTTCCCACCCCTCTCCCCGCCACGGCGTATTTTTCCTCCCGCGCCGCTTCAGGGAGAGGCCCGCAATCCTGCCGCCTCCTCTCCGCATTCGTGAAAACCGGATGGCCTTTCCTGGGCAAAAGCCTTTTGCCCTGGCGCAATCCCCCCTCCCTTTCCGGCTCCGTCACAGCCCCGGAAATCCGTGCCTTCCTTCTTTGCCGGGGCAAAGCGGGCATTGGGCCCGGGGTTCCAAGGGGCAGTGGTTTTTCCCGCCGCCCTTCTCCCTTTTCCGGGGTAAGCCAAAAAATATCCGCCCCTTCCGGCGTGGCGGCCTCAGGATGATCCCACCGGCGGTGGTCCCCCCATGCCTAAAGGGCGCTTCCACCATGGCGGCTGGCAAAGCGGCCGGCATTGCAATTTTTTCCCCAGGGGTTCACAACAATGGTGTAGGCCCCAACCCCAGCGTATCCTTTGCTTCATAAGGACTACCTACCACAGCAAAACTGTATCGCACTTCCAATAATTCCCATCTTTTACAAGAGTATAACAAAAAAGTCGAAATTTGTCATCAAAAATTTGAAAAATATGGGAAAAACCTCCGGCAGAAGTTCCGGTCCCTGTTCTTCCGGCAGGGGAATGTGGTATAGTGGGGACAGATAGCCCCATCACAAAAGGAGGATCTGCGTTGGCCCACTACTCTGTGATGATCAAACCCGCCTCCTCTTTGTGCAACCTCCGGTGCGCCTATTGCTTCTACTGCGATGTCAGCGCCCGCCGCCAGGTGGCCTCCCACGGAATCATGACCCGGGAAACCGCCGGGGCGGTCATTGCCAACCTGTTCTCCGGCCTGGAGGACGGGGACAGCCTTCTCATGGCGTTTCAGGGGGGCGAGCCCACCTTGGCGGGGCTTGCCTGGTTCCAGGATTTTGTGGACCTGGTGAAGGCCCAGGCCAAGGGGGTCCAGGTTTCCTATGCCCTCCAAACCAACGGCACCGCCCTGGACCCTGAATGGTGCGTCTTTTTGGCCCAGCACCGCTTTTTGGTGGGCCTGTCTTTGGACGGGTACGCCCAGCACCATAACCAATACCGGCTGGATCCCCAGGGAAAGGGCACCTTCCAGCAGGTCATGGGGGCGAAGCGGCTCCTGGACGCCACCGGCGTGGAGTACAACGTGTTATGCACCCTCACCAACACCTTGGCCCGGCACCCCCAAAAGGCGTGGCAGTTCATCCAGCGGGAGCGGATTCAGTACATTCAGTTCACCCCCTGCCTCGGCGGCCTGGCCGGGGAGCGGGAGCCCTGGAGCCTCACCCCCCAGCGGTTTCACAGCTTCTACGTGGCCCTGTTTGCCCAGTGGAAGCAGGCCGTCCTGGAAGGGCGGTACTTCAGCGTCAAGCTCTTTGACGACATGGTGAACCTGCTGCTGCGCCAGGCCGTCAGCGCCTGCGGGCTCCATGGCCGCTGCCAGCTCCAGCACATCATCGAAGCCGACGGCAGCGTCTACCCCTGCGATTTTTATGTGCTGGACGCCTACCGGGGCGGCTCTTTGGCTACCGAGCCCTTTCCCCAAATCCGTCAGCGGCTGGAAAGCACGGGCTTTCTGTCCTCCCGGACCCAGTTGCCCCAGGCCTGCGCCCAATGCAAATACCGCAGGCTCTGCAACGGCGGCTGCAAGCGCATGGCCGGGGCCATGTACGTGGACGAAGCCACGGGCTTTTGCGGATATCAGCATCTTCTGGCGGACATCGGGCAGGAACTGTGCGACACGGGGGCCCTGCTGCTGGGGAGGTGAATGAGCCATGCGCGGCCATGCCCGCAAGCCCAAATCCGCCATATGGCGCAAGCTCACTTTTTGGAAAGCGCAGCTTTCCTCATCCAGGGCCCAAGCCTCCTCTTTTCGGAGAACCCGGTTTTGGGATTCGGAGTAGAACCCCTTTTCCCCGCGCCTTGCGTACCTTCCATTTTCCGTGTTATAATAAAAAGTGGTATTTGCTGCCCATGGGGCAATCCATAGCGCAAGGAGACGACCGCATTGGCAATGATGGATTTTGTGAAAAAGCTCTTTGGACAGAGCAATGAAACCGAGGTCAAGCGCTTGCAAAAGCTGGCGGACCAGGTGTTGGCCAAGGAGGAAGCCTACCGGGCCTTCTCGGACGCGGAGCTTCGGGCGGTGACCCCGGCCCTGAAGCAGCGCTTGGCAGCGGGGGAAACCCTGGAGGATATCCTGCCGGACGCCTTTGCCGCCTGCCGGGAGGCCGCGGACCGGGCGGTGGGCCTGCGCCCCTACCCGGTGCAGATTTTGGGCGGCATCTGCCTGCACCAGGGCCGCATCGCGGAAATGAAAACCGGCGAGGGCAAGACCTTGGTGGCCACCTTGCCCGCCTACCTGAACGCCTTGACCGGCGAGGGCGTCCACATCGTCACCGTGAACGACTACCTGGCCAAGCGGGACAGCGAGTGGATGGGTAAAATTTACAAGTTCATGGGCCTTTCCGTGGGCCTCATCATCCACGACATGGACAATGCCCAGCGCCGGGCGGCCTACGCCTGCGATATCACCTACGGCACCAACAACGAAATGGGCTTTGACTACCTGCGGGACAACATGGTGATCTACGGCAAGGATATGGTGCAGAGGGGCCACGTCTACGCCATCGTGGACGAGGTGGACAGCATTTTGATCGACGAGGCCCGCACCCCGCTGATCATCTCCGGCCAGGGGGAAAAGTCCACGGACATGTACGAGAAGGCGGACCAGTTCGTCTCCCGGCTCCGGGGCAACGACGCGGACTATACCGTGGCGGAAAAGGAGAAGGCCGTCACCCTCACGGAAAGCGGCATCAACAAGGCCCAGAGCTTCTTCAAGGTGGACAACATCGCCGATGTGGAGAACAACGAACTCTACCACCACATTCTGCAAGCCCTCAAGGCCCACGCCATGATGAAGCGGGACGTGGACTACGTGGTGCAAAACGGCGAGGTCATCATCGTGGACGAGTTCACGGGCCGCCTGATGGTGGGCCGCCGCTACAGCGACGGG
>JARKQO010000401.1 GCA_029974855.1 Eubacteriales bacterium | reverse complement strand
TGCCACAGGGCCGGGTAGGAGAACATGCCGTACTGGTTCAGCTTGTCCTGGTAGATTTTGATGTCCTTGAAGTGGATGTGGAAAATCTTGTCCTTGAAGTCGTACAGGGGCTGGACATAGTCGAACCCCTGGAGGTAGGGGTGGGAGGGATCGTAGTTCAGGCCCAGATATTCCGAGGGAACGCGCCGGAACATCTCCCGCCAGATGTGGGGGGTGGAGGCCAGGTTGTTGCCGCCGGGAAACTCGTCCTTGGTGTAGTACATGGGGCAGTTTTCGATGCCGACGCGCACCTTGCGGGCCTCGGCGTGGCGGATGACGGGGGTCCAAATTTCCTCAAACAGGTCCAGGTTTTCCTCCACGGTTTTGCGCTTGTCCTTGCCGATGAAGGTGGTGACCATGTTCACCCCCATCTGGGCGGACACGTCGATGAGGGCCATCAGATGGTCGATGGCCACCTGCCGGGCCTCGGGGTCCGGGTCCATGGGGTTGGGGTAGTAGGCCAAGGAGCTGATGGCGACGCCTCTCTCCTTGGCATAGGCCAGGTAGTGGTCCATTTGCTCCCGGGTGATGCCGCCGATATCGATGTGGGTGATGCCGGCATAGCGGCGGGCCGCCTTGCCCTTGGGCCAGCAGCAGACCTCCACGCAGGAAAAGCCCACCTGGGCGGCATAGTCCATCACCTGTTCAAAGGTGAGATCGGGCAGAATGGCGGATACCAGTCCTAGCTTCATCATGGGCGCTTGCTCCTCTCCTTGCTGAGTTGTGCCAGGGTTTCCGTTAAGAAGTCCACGGCCAGTTGGATGTCGGCGGCCGCGTCCTTGCTTACCTCCCGCTCGATGGTGAGATACCCGTCGTACCCCACCGACCCCAAGGCCTCCAGGTAGGGCAGCCAGCGCACGGCCCCCTGCCCCAAGGGGGTTTCGGCAAAAAAGTCCGGCATTTGGGCCAGGGCCTCCACGCCGCCTTGGGCAAAGGCCCGGTAGATTTTTTCGGGCCCCACGTATTGCTTGCAGATGCCGTCCTTGGCATGGGTGTGCACAATCCGCTTCCCGGCGGTATGTACCCCGGCCACCTCGTCCTCCGCCGTGACCATGACCAAGTTGGCCGGGTCGTAGTTGATGGCAACCCCGCCGCCGCAGCGGTCCACAAAGCGGCACAGCCTGGGGATGGGCTCCGGCCCGGTTTCGATGGCCAAAAACAAGCCCCTCTCCCGGGCGTACTGCCCCAGTTGGGCGCAGCTTTCCAGCAGCGCTTCATAGCGGGGGCCGCTTTCCTCCTGGGGGATGATGCCGATGTGGGTGGTGACCACGGGGGAATCCAGCTCCATAGCCAAATCCATCACCCGCTTCAGGTATTCCACCTTGGGCGGGTTGTCGGCGGCCACCTCCAGGCCCTCTCCTCCGGGGGCCACCTCGCTGAGCTCCCCGCACAGGGCCGTCACCGCCTGGCCGTTGTCCCGGGCGGTGTCCCGGAGCTCCCGGACCATGCCGCCGCTAATGGTAAAGGGGTTCAGCTCATTCCAGGCGTACAGCTGCACCCCCTGGGCCCCGCAGCGCCGGGATTCCCGGATGCCCTCCAGGGGGCCCTTGCCAAACCAGTCCGCCAAGGTCGCAATCTTGAACATCCGCCTTCTCCCTTCCTTCCGGTTTGCGGTGGGCCCCTTAGTCAACGCTCACCCAGCGGCGCTCCCGGGCGCTCTCCAGCACCTTTTCGCACAGGCGCATCTCCCGGGCCCCGTCCGCAAAGGTGGCAAAGCGCAGGCCCGTGGCGTCCCCGGTTTCAATGGCCCGGTAAATCTGTTTAAAATTCTGCTTGAAGGTGTCCCCAAAGCCCTCCACGTGGCCCCCGGGGTAGCTGATGACCCCGGCGGTCTCCCGGGCCAGAATGGAGGGGTCCTTCACCAGATGGCCGTTGTCCCGGTCCCGGCGGCCGATCCATATCTCGTTGGAGTCCTCGCTGTCCCAGTGCAAAGAGGCCTGGCTGCCGCCGATGGACAGAAGCATCTGGTTCTTGCGCCCGGCGAACACCTGGCTCACGTTGCAGCAGCCGTGGGCCCCGCCCTCAAAGTGGAACAGCACCGAGGCGAAGTCCTCGGTATCCACGGGCACCTCCTGGTAGTCCTCAGGCCGCAGGGCCATGCCGGAATAGGTCTCCACGGGCCTCAGGGGCTTTTTACGGGTTTTGTGGAAGGTTTCAAAGTCCGCTAGCACCTCCGTTACCCTGAGCCCCGTGATGAACTCCACCAGATCGATCCAGTGGGAGCCGATGTCCGCAAAGGCCCTGGACTGGCCCGACAGGGCCGGCTCCAGCCGCCAGTTGTAATCTGTGTCGTACAGGAGCCAGTCCTGGATATAGCCTCCGTGGATGGTGAACACATCCCCCAGCTGGCCGCTGTGGACCATCTCCCGCATCTGGAAGGCCATGGGGTAGAAGCGGCAGTTGAAGTTCATGGCGTGGACCAGCTTCTTCTCCCGGGCCAAGGCCAGCAGCTCCTCCGCCTCCCGGGTGGTGGTCACCAGAGGCTTTTCGCACACCACATGCACGCCCCTTTCCAGGGCGTAACGGGCGATTTCGTAATGGGTGCTGTTGGGGGTGCACACGTGGACGCAGTCCAGGCTCTCCCGGTCGATCATCTGCCGGAAATCCCCATACCCCTTGGGCACGAAGAGCGCGTCGGCCTTCTGTTGGGCCTGGACGCTGTCGGTGAGGGCCACCACGTCCACGTTGCCCAGCCGCCGGAGCTGCTCGATGTGCACGGCCCCGATAAAGCCAACCCCTATTACCCCGGCCCGTAACCTTCCGCTCATGGAAGCACTTCCTTTCCCTTATGACCCCCTTTGGGGGACCCCGCTTACCGGTCCAAAATCTCCTGAAGGGACACGGTGCGCTCCTGCCGGATGGAGGCGTAGCAGGCCTCCACGCAGGCGATGGTACGGATGTTGTCCCGGGCGCTGATCTCCGGAACGCCGCCGCTTTCCACGGCCCGCAGCAGGCTTGCCATGGTGCCCTGGAAGGCGTCCGGGAACCAGGCGGTGTCCCATGTGGGCTCCAGCCAGTGGTGGGGGTAGTCCCTGCTGGTGAGGCGCAAAGTGCTGGGCTCGTGCTTGGGGTACAGGGGCCAGCCGATGGCGCCGGCAGCCATGCCCTTTAAGCCCTCCACCCGCCATTTGATGTAGATGTCCTTTTCCGCCGGCTCCTGGGGCCAGGCCCACACGTCGTCCAGGCTGGTGGCCATCAGGTGGTTTTCGTACTGGTAGGTGAACTGCACGATGCCGTCGGTGTGGGGGAACTGGGTGCGGGGGTCCGGGCGGCACAGGGCGGTGATCTTGGCCGGGTCCCCGAAGAGGTAGCGGAAGATATCCACATGGTGGATGCCCATGCTGTAGATTTCCAGCACCGGGTATTGCTTCAAAAACTCCTGCCAGTGGGGGATGGCCCGCATTTCGATGGTAGCCAGCACCGGCTGGCCCAGCACGTCCAAATCCAAGGCGCGTTTCAGGGCCCGCATGCTCTGGTCGTAGCGCATGTTGCTGTTGATGGCGATGGGGATGCCCGCTTCCTCGCCCAGCTTGGCGATTTCCCGGGCCCCCTCCAGGGACATGGCCACAGGCTTCTGGCACAGGATGCCCTTGATGTGCTTCTGCTTCACCGCGTGGCGCACAATGTCCAGCTGGACGTCCGGGGGTACGGCGATGTCCACGATCTCCACCCGGGGGTCCTCCACCAAGGCCTTCCAGTCCGGGTACACGGTGGCAAGCCCGTAGCGCCGGGCCACCTCCCGGCTGGTTTCCTGGCTTAGGGAGGTGATGCCGACGGGGTTCAGCCCCGCGTCCCGGTAGGCCTTCAGCTGGCAGTCCGCCATGATGAAGCCCGCTCCGATACAGCCGATGGCGTAGTCCTTTTTCTTTGGCATTTGGGGCACCGTGGCCTGTTCCAACTGCCGCACAAGCTCCTGGGCGTTCATCCTCCAAGCGCTCCTTTCTGTTTCCAAGCTTCGGGAAGCCCCCGCTATACCCCCAAAAGCGCCGCGCCGATGACCCCGGCGTCGTTGCCCAACTGGGCCCGCAGCACGGGCGGGGGAGGCAGGGTTTCGGCGGAGTAGACCCGCAGGTTCATCTCCCGGCGCAGGGGCTCCAACAAAGCATCCCCGGCGTTGCTGACCCCGCCCCCCACGATGATGGCCTGGGGCCGCAGCAGGTTCACCATGCTGGCCAGGCCCCCAGCCAAATAGCGGATGTACTGCTCCACCACCAAGGTCCCCGCCACATCCCCCCTGCCAGCGGCGGCAAAGGGGGTGCGGCCCTCCACCTTGTTCAGGTCGTGGCCGCATTCCTCCCACATCAGGCTGTGGGGGTAGGCCATCATCATGTCGATGCTCTGGCGGATCAAAGCCACCACCGAGGCGTAGGCCTCCAGGCAGCCCCGCTGGCCGCAGGTGCACAAAAAGCCGTCGTGCACCAGCAGCGTGTGGCCCGGCTCTATCCCGTAGCCAGCCCCGCCTAAAAACAGCTTCTTGTGGAGCACCAGGCCGCCCCCCACCCCGGTGCCCAAAGTGATCATCAAAATATGGTCGTAGGCCTGGCCCGCGCCCCCCAGGCATTCCCCCAGGGCCGCGCAGTCCGCGTCGTTGCCGATGCGGATGGGGATATCCCAGGTTTTTTGAAACTCCGAAACCACGTCCACGTCCCTCCAGCCCAAATTGTTGGCAAAGGCCAGCCGGTGGGTGTGGGGGTCCACGGTGCTGGGCACGCCGATGCCCACATAGGGAATGTCCCGGGGCTCAAGGCCCGCGCCTTGCAAGGCCTCCCGGGCGGTGGCGGCCATATCCGCCACAACGGCCTCAAAACTCCGCTTGGGCAAGGTGGGCCGCTGGCTTTTGTAGACGATTTGACGCGCCCCGTCCACCACCCCGGCCACGATGTTGGTGCCGCCCAGGTCAATCCCCAAAAAATGCCCCATTGTAAGCAACCCCTTATCCATACGGTAGGCTGATTTTCTCTTTGGCTGTAGGGTCCGTTCTGAAACTATCTTACCGTTTTCCCCTTCCAAAGTCAATCACGAATTCGCAAATGATATCAGCGGTCCGGGCCCTCCCGCAGGGCCGGGGCGAAAGGAAGGCCCAGGTCCCGCTTGCATTTTGCCGCCCTTTCCAGTATGATAAGCCAAGCTCACAAAATCTCAATTTTGATCTGTTCAGGAGGGGAATGCCATGAAGCCCGCAAAGAAAGCCTCGGACATGAGCGTCCGGGAATTGGCGGCCTACATCGACCAGTCTGTGCTCAAGCCCGAGTTCACCCAGCAGGAGATTGAAAAGTACGTCCTGGAGGGGGTGGGCTTCGGCTGCAAAACCGTGTGCATCAACCCCTCGGCCTTGCCTGTGGCCCGGCCCCTGGTGAAGGGTACCGCTACGGGCCTGTGCGTGGTGTGCGATTTTCCCTTCGGCCTGTCCGAAACCGCCTCCAAGGTGCTCCAGGCGGAGGAAATCTGCCGCCTGGGGGACATTGAGGATTTGGACATCGTAGCCAATTACGGGTGGATCCGCAGCGGCATGTGGCAGGAGGTGGGCCGGGACATCCAGGCTGTGGCGGAGACGGCCCACAAATACGGCGCCCTTTTGAAGGTGATCTTTGAAACCGACGCCCTGAGCCTGGAGGAGGTCCGCAGGGCCACGGAGGTGGCCTGCCTGGCCAGGGCGGACTTCGTGAAAACCTCCACGGGCTTTTTCACCGGGGGCAAGAGCGACGGGGCCGCCCCGGAGGTGATCCGGGCGATGATAGAGGCCGCCCAGGGCCGCTGCAAGGTGAAGGGCTCCGGCGGCATCCGCACCCGGGAGCATTTTTTGCAGCTGATCGACATGGGGATTGACAGGATGGGGATTGGGTATAGGAGCACGCCGGTGGTGCTGGGGGTGGAGTAAGGGGCCGGGGCACGGGCCCTAGGATCCCTCTGAAGGGGACGGACGCCTCTCAGCCACTTGCCCCAATCCAAAAAAGCAGCGCCTAGGGGGTGCCTGGCTCCCACCGGCAAAAGGCCAATGCAGCTCAAGCCTGCATTGACCTTTTGCTAAATCTGTTCATTGCTCCCCCCTTGACCGCGCCCAGCGCGGTCGAAAGCGGGTCCAGGGACGAAGTCCCTGGTGGGTGTCCAGAGGGCAAAGCCCTCTGGCCGTCC
Source organism: Eubacteriales bacterium (assembly GCA_029974855.1). The sequence goes on along the minus strand of JARKQO010000401.1, from coordinate 728 downwards.
CCCCCCCGTCTCCGTCCTCACTCCCCCAGCCAAAGCTGAATGGGATACTTCACCTTGGCCGAGAAAGGCAGTTGCACCTTTTGCCCGGTGCGGGCGCTTTCGTAGGCGGCGTAGATCATCTCCAGCACGGCGCGGCCATCCTCGCCTGTGACCAAAGGCTGTTCATCCTTCAGCACGCAGTGGGCGAAGTGGGCCAGTTCCTGGGGGTAGCCCTGGTTAAAGGCCTCCTCGTACATGGTGAAGGTCCAGCCCAAGGTGGTGCCCGCCTTTTCGGCGGCGTAGTCGTAGCCCTGGGTGCTGTAGGTGAGGGCGGAGTTGCCCTGGAACAAATCCGCGTAGGACACGCCGTGGGTGCCGTACACCTCGATGCGGTCGTCCATGCCCCCGTGCCGGGCCCAGCTGTCCTCGGCCACGGCGGTGACGCCGTTTTCAAACTCCACAAGGGTCACGGTGTTGTCGTCGCAGTCGGTATCGTGGAGCACGGTTTTCATGTCCGCGTATACGGATTTCACCGGGGCGTTATGGGTCATCCAGCGGAACCAGGCCAAAGCGTGGCAGCCCATGTCCATCATCACGCCGCCGCCGGCGGTTTCCTTCCGGTAAAACCAGGGGCTGTGGGGGCCGCTGTGCTTTTCCGCCTGCTTGAGCATGTACACCCGGCCCACGGCCCCGCTTTCCACCAGGCTGCGCACCCGCTCGTACTTGGGGGCGAAGCACAGCTCCTCGGC
>JARKQO010000149.1 GCA_029974855.1 Eubacteriales bacterium | reverse complement strand
AACATCTGCGACCACGAGGCCTGCTACCGGGAGGTGGGCTCCCAGGCCATTTCCTACACCACCGGCGTGCCCGCCATGATCGGCGCGATGCTGGTGATGCGGGGTGTCTGGCGCAAGCCGGGGGTCTACAATGTGGAGGAGTTCGACCCAGACCCCTTCATGGACGCGCTGAACCAATGGGGCCTGCCCTGGCGGGAGTCCTTCGACCCCGCCCCGGTGGACTGAGCATGCGTCAGGACGAGCTGCCCAGCCCCTGCTATCTGGTGGACGAGGGCCTGATCGAAAAAAACTGCCGCGTGCTCCGCGGCGTCATGGGCAGGACCGGCTGCCGCATTTTGCTGGCGCAGAAGGCCTTTTCCCTGTACGCCCTGTACCCCCTCATAGGCCGCTACCTCTGCGGCACCGCCGCCAGCGGCCTCCACGAGGCGCGGCTGGGGCGGGAGGAGATGGGCGGGGAGGTGCACGTCTTCGCCCCGGCCTACCGGGAGGAAGAAATCGACGGCATCCTGGCCCTCTGCGACCACATTATTTTCAACTCCTTCGCCCAATTGGACAAATACCGGGACCGGGCGCTGGCGGCGGGCCGGAAAATCGGCCTGCGGATCAACCCGGGGCTCTCCACGCAAAAGACGCCTTTATACGACCCCTGCGCCCCCGGCTCCCGGCTGGGGGTAAAGCTTTTGCAATTCGAGCCGGAAAAGCTCGCGGGGGTGACGGGCCTGCATTTCCACACCCTGTGCGAGCAGAACGCCGACGCCCTGGCCGCCACGCTGGCGGCGGTGGAGGAGCAGTTCGGCGGCGTGCTCCGGAGCATGGAGTGGATCAACTTCGGCGGCGGGCACCACATCACCCGGGATGATTACGACCTGCCGCTGCTGGAAGCCTGCATCCGCCGCGTGCGGGAGCGTTACGGCCTGACGGTGTACCTGGAACCGGGGGAGGCGGTGGCCCTGAACGCCGGCTGGCTGATGGCCACGGTGCTGGACACCGTGGAAAACGGGGTGCGGATCGCCATCCTGGACGCCTCGGCGGCCTGCCACATGCCCGACGTGCTGGAAATGCCCTACCGCCCGCCCCTGTGCGGCGCGGGGGAGCCGGGGGAGAAGCCCTATACCTTCCGCCTGGCCGGGCCTACCTGCCTGGCGGGAGATGTGATAGGGGATTACAGCTTCGACGCCCCCCTAAAGCCAGGCGACCGGCTGCTGTTCGGCGACATGGCCATCTATACCATGGTCAAAAACAACACCTTCAACGGCCAGAACCTCCCGGCCATCGCCCTGCGGGATCAAAACGGCGACTGCCGGGTGGTGAAGCGGTTTGGGTATGAGGATTTTAAAGTCAGGCTGTCGTAAATCTGATAAAAAAGGCTGTAGCAAATCGAAATTTCGCTGCAGCCTCTTTTTATGTATTTTCGTTCCTTTTCATCAAATTTTATTACTTTTATTTCTTCCTCCCTTTGTCCTCGCCGGACGGGCCTTCTTTTTGCTTGTGCAAAAAGAAGCAAAAACACACCAGAGGGATACCCTCTGGACTCCGGGGGAAACGGCCTGCGGGCCGTTTTTATACGGGAGTTAAAGACATGCAGTGAGCGCTTCGGACGAATTAACTGTGAAATTGGAAAGGGAATTTGCTTCCGGTACAGCTAGTACCCAATACAAAGGTGCAATGCGAAGGGGCTGCTGCTCCCAGTATATTTTCGACTACCGTCACCAGAAGTACAAACCAATTCGTCGAAGCACAACGAGCAGAAGCCCTTATGCAACGGCCCTCGCGGCCAGTTGGTGTCATAAAGCGTTACAGAGGGTAACACCTGTATATGAAGTTATATCCTGTACCGGATTATTCCCTTAACCCCCGTATTTAAACGGCCCGCAGGCCGTTTCCCCTGGAGTCCAGAGGGTATCCCTCTGGCATGCTTTTTGCTTCTTTTTGCATGAGCAAAAAGAAGGCCCGTCCGGCGAGGACGAAGG
>JARKQO010000143.1 GCA_029974855.1 Eubacteriales bacterium | reverse complement strand
TTCAAGCATCTTCAGCACAGGGGGGCAGCCGATGGCGTTGCCCATGTTGCTCTCCGGGTTGTGGGCCACCATGCTATCAGTCTCCTTCAGCAGGTCGATCTCCGCCTCGCTGACATGGGTGCAGTGGCCGCAGATGGTCTTGTCCCCCAAAATCCCAAAGTCATGCAACCGGTAGGTAGGCCGCTTGCCATGCTCCCGGAGGCTGGCGTATACGTCTTCGATGCCCTCTGCCAAATGGATGTGGTAGCCCGCCCCTTCAGGGTTTTGGGCTACGCAGTACTCCAGGCTCTCATTGGAGAGGGTAAAGGGCGCGTGCATGCCCATCATCCCCGCCACCATGCCGCTGGGGTCCCCCTGGGCATGGCGGATGAAGTCCACGTTCTCCTGGACGGCGGCCTTCATCTTCTCCGGGCCGTCCCGGTCGCTGATCTCGTAGCACAGGTTCACCCGCACCCCGTAGCGCCGGGCGCTTTCCGCGATGGCAAACAGGCTGCCGGGGATTTCCCCGTAGCTGGCGTGGTGGTCGAACACGGTGGTAACGCCGTTTTCAATGCAGTTGATACAGGTGGCGTCGGCGCTGGCGGCGGTGTCGGGAAGCAGCAGGTGCCGGTCGATGGTCCACCACAGCTGGTCCAGAATCTCCAAAAAGCTCTTGGGGTTGTTGTTTTTGATGGCAAGGCCCCGGGCGAAGGCGGAATAGATGTGGTTGTGGGCGTTGATGAGGCCCGGCATGATGACCCCACCCCTGGCGTCCAACAGCTCCGCCCCGGGGTATTTGCGCCCCATCTCCCGGGCGTCTCCCACCTCCAGGATGAGGCCTCCCTCCATCACCACGGCTCCGTTTTCCAGAAAGGGACGGCCCTCGTCCCGGGTGACCACACTGCCATTCGTGAGAATCAACATATCCAAGCTCCTCCCTTATTTCGGTCCAGGGGGGTACGATGATGAAAACCGCCCTCTGGACAATGCTTCCTGTCCAAATGGCGGTTCCCGGATGAGACAACGGCGTTCACGGTGCCCATCCTATGGAACAGCCCGTGCGCAAAGCACTTCCTTGCAGCCATTGTCGTCATTTGGTTATATAGAGAATTTCCAGATTTCGCGGCTTCATTCTAGCATATCCGTCTGGGAAGCGCAAGGGGTCCGCCGAGAATTTTTCCGTAAAAAGCGGCGGGTTTTTTGGGAGTTTTTCACCCGGGGCCCCGGTGTTCCCAAAAGGCCAGCTGCTCCCGGGTGTCCACGTCCAGCAGCTCCAGGGGGGAGGTGGCTTGGACACAGGAAAGCAGCTCCCGGTGCCGCCGGATCACTACGCTGCCGGCCTGCTCCCCGCTCAGGGCCAGCAGCTCGGGAAACAGGGCCCGGGGAAAGATCACGGGGCTGCCCATCTGCTCCCCGTAGGCCAAGCGGAAAATGCGGTCCGGCTGGGCGGCAAAGGCCTCCAAAAGGCGCTGGAAGCTGGCCTGGGTTAGCCCCGGCTGGTCCCCCACGCAAAAGGCGCAGCCCTCCATGTCCGCCATGGCATGAAGCCCCAGGCGGATGCTGTCGCTGACCAAGGGCATGTCGTGGACAACGGCCTCCAGCCCTCTCTCCCGGGCCAAGGCGGCGATGGCCTCCCGGCGGGTCACCACCACCACCCGGCTGAAAGAGGGCGGGAGGTTGTCCAGCACGTGGATAATCAAGGGCTTCCCCCATAGGGGGGTTAGCAGCTTGTCCCCCCCGAAGCGGGCGGAGATGCCCGAGGCCTTGACGACACAGCCGATGTTCATGGCAAGCCTTCCTCCCGCGCTAAAGGTTGGGGTGTTTTCTTTATTGATACTGTACCATAACCCAGGCGGAAGGACAACGGGGGATCGGATTGCCGTTTAGGGTTGGACTGACCTCCGTTTTTTCCCGTTGACATTTTCGCTCCCATATGCTATGGTAAAACTGTACAAAGGACTAATTGCATATTTGTGGCTTATATAGGTCCGAGATCTGGTCGGACGTGTCTACCAACCACCGTGAATGGTTGTCTATAAGTCTTCTCTTGAAAGGTGAGAAGGTTTATGGGCGGCCATTTTGGCATAGATTGCAGCAAATTCGCTCACCCAAAGGCAGGGCAGGGGACCCGGGTGAGGCAAAGGGGAGGACCCGAGGGATGAACCGGAGTTTTGTGCTCAAAGGGGATATCTGCGACAGCAGGGGGAAAAATGAACTTCTCACTGTGCCGGGCGGTTATGTGGTATGCGTGGACGGGGTGTGCCGGGGCGTGTTTGCCCAGCTTCCGGAGGCCTTTGCGGAGCTGCCCCCGGTGGACTGCTCCGGCAGGCTGATCCTTCCCGGCCTGGTGGATCTGCACATGCACGCGCCCCAATATGCCTACCGGGCCCTGGGCATGGATTTGGAGCTGCTGGACTGGCTGAACACCTACACCTTCCCCGAGGAAAGCCGCTACGGGGACCAGGAGTACGCCCGGACCCAGTACGGCAAGGTGGTGGCGGAGCTGCGCCGGGGCCCCAACACCCGGTCCATCCTCTTTGCCACGGTGCACCTGCCCGCCACGGAGCTGCTGATGGAGATGCTGGAGGAAACCGGGCTCATCACCATGGTGGGCAAGGTAAACATGGACCGCAACGCGCCGGAATCCCTGGTGGAGAAAAGCTGGGAGCAGTCCCTGGCGGATACCCGGCTGTGGCTGGAGCATGTTCAGGGAAAATTCTCCCGGACCCAGCCCATCCTTACCCCCCGGTTCATCCCCAGCTGCGCGGATTCCCTGATGGAGGGCCTGGCGGCCTTGCAAGGGGAAAGGGGCCTGCCGCTGCAATCCCACCTCAGCGAGAACCCCAAGGAGTGCGACTGGGTCCGGGAGCTTTGCCCCGCCAGCCGCAGCTATGCCGACGCCTACGCCCGCTGCGGAGTCATCGCTCATGGGCGGCGCACGGTAATGGCTCATTGCGTTTGGTGCGACCCGGAGGAAACCCAGCTGATGAAGGATTGCGGCACCTTCGTGGCCCATTGCCCCCAGTCCAACACCAACCTGGCCTCGGGCATCGCTCCCGTCCGGGAGTACCTGGGGCAGGGGCTGTCCGTGGGCCTGGGCAGCGACGTGGCGGGAGGCGCGCACCCCTCCATTTTCCGGGCCATGGCGGATGCCATCCAGGTATCCAAGCTGCGCTGGCGGCTGGTGGACGGGGCTGGGGCCCCCCTCACCGTGGCGGAAGCCTTCTACCTGGGCACCCGGGGCGGCGGCGCGTTCTTTGGCAAGGTGGGCTCCTTTGAGGAGGGGTACGAGATGGACGCCTTGGTCCTGGACGACAGCGCCTTGGATACCCTCTGCGCCCAGGACCTGGAGGACCGGCTGGCCCGGGTGATCTACCTGTCCGACGAGAGGCAGATTCAGCACAAGTTCGTCCGGGGGGAGCGGTTGTTCTAGTCCGGCGCCGGAATGGACCGTGTTCCATGGGAAAAACAGACGAATGCATGAAGGAACGGGCACAGCATAGAGCGAATGCCCTGAGCGAGGGAAAGGGAGGGAACCACAATGAGCGTTGGAAAGAGCATCCTTCGGGTGGATGCGTACGACAAGGTTACAGGCCGCGCCATGTACACCGACGATCTGGCGGCTCCGGGCATCCTGGTGGCCAAGGTGTTGCGCAGCACCATCGCCAACGGGCTGGTGAAGGGGTTTGACCTGGAGGAAGCCGGGAAGGTGCCGGGTGTGGTGAAGATTTTCACCTGCTTTGACGCGCCCAAGATCGACTTCCCCACGGCAGGGCACCCCTGGTCCACGGACCCGGACCACCAGGACGTACGGGACAGGCGGCTGCTGAACCAGCGGGTGCGCATCCACGGGGACGACATCGCCGTGGTGGTGGCCGAGGACGAGGTGGCGGCGGCCCGGGCGGCCCGGCTGATCAAGGTGGAGTATGAGGAGTACCCGGCCTTGGTGACCCCTGAGCAGGCCATGGCGGAGGGCGCGCCCCAGCTGCATGAGGGCTACCCCGGCAACATCCTCAAGAAGACCACCCTTCACATCGCGGAGATGTCCTTTGAGGAGGCGGCCCAGGGTGCGGCCTTAGTGCACAAGGACCACTACGAGACCTCCGCGGTGCAGCACTGCCATATCGAGGTGCCGGTGTCCTACGCCTACATGGAGAAGGGGCGCATCGTCATCGTGTCCTCCACCCAGATTCCCCACATCGTGCGCCGGGTGGCGGGCCAGGCCACAGGGCTGCCCTGGGGCAAGATCCGCGTGATCAAGCCCTACATCGGCGGCGGCTTCGGCAACAAGCAGGAGGTGCTCTACGAGCCCCTGAACGCTTGGCTCACCTACATGCTGGGGGGCCGGCCCGTGAAGCTGGAGCTCTCCCGGGAGGAAACCATGTCCGGCACCCGTACCCGCCATGCCATCAGCTTTGATATTACCTCCGCCGTGGACAAGGACGGCCGCCTCCTGGGCCGGAAGGTGGACGCCATTTCCAACCAGGGGGGCTACGCCTCCCACGGCCATGCCATCATCATGAACGCTATGAACGAGTTCAAGATGATCTACCAGGACGAAAAGGCCCTGGAGCTCCGGGCCCGGACGGTGTACACCAACATCGCCTCCGGCGGGGCCATGCGGGGCTACGGCATCCCCCAAGCCATCTTCGCCCTGGAATCCCACATGGACGACCTGGCCCTGCGGCTGGGCATCGACCCCATCGACATCCGCAAGAAGAACCACATGAAGCTGGGCTTCGTGGACAAAACCACGGGCATCACCTGCTATTCCAGCGGCTTGGCGGAATGCATAGAAAAGGGCCGGGAGTACATCCGCTGGGACGAGAAGCGAAAGGCCTACCAGAACCAGACCGGCCCTCTGCGCCGGGGCGTGGGCATGGCTATTTTCTGCTACAAGACAGGGGTGTACCCCATCTCCTTAGAAACCGCCTCCTGCCGCATCGTGCTGAACCAGGATGGCTCCGTACAGCTGCAGCTGGGCGCCACGGAAATCGGCCAGGGCGGGGACACGGTGTTTACGCAGATGGCCGCCGAAACCTTAGGGCTTCTCCCGGAGAACGTGCACATCGTATCCGCCCAGGATACGGACGTGGCTCCCTTTGACACCGGGGCCTACGCCTCCCGCCAGACCTATGTGACGGGCATGGCCATCAAGCAGACCGCTGAGGCGTTCAAGGAGAAGGTGCTCTCCTACGCTGCGGGGATGCTGCGGTGCGAGCCCCAGGAGCTGGATTTGGTGGAGGGCAGAATTCTGGGCAAGGACGGCCGGGAGGCTATCCGTCTGGAGGACGTGGCCATGGAGGCCTTCTACAGCCTGAACAACCAGACCCACATCACCGCCGAAACCACCTTCCAATGCAAGGACAACACCTTCTCTTTCGGGGTCTGCTTTGCGGAAATCGAAGTGGACATCCCCCTGGGGAAGATTCAGGTGGTGGACATCATCAACGTCCACGACAGCGGCGTGCTGATCAACCCCAAGCTGGCCCAGGCCCAGGTCCACGGCGGCATGAGCATGGGACTGGGCTATGCCCTGGCGGAGCAGCTGCTCTTTGACGACAAGGCCCGGCTGCTGAACGACAACCTGCTGGACTACAAGCTGCCCACGGCTTTGGACACCCCGGAGCTGGCGGCGGAGTTCGTGGAGACGGTGGACCCCTCCGGGCCCTATGGCAATAAGTCCTTGGGCGAGCCCCCGGCCATCCCCGGCGCCCCGGCCCTGCGCAACGCCCTTTTGCACGCCACGGGGGTGGCGGTGAACAGCCTGCCTTTGACCCCGCAAAAGCTGGTGGCACACTTTAAGGCCGCGGGCCTGATCGACTGAAAGGAGGGGACAGGGCATGTACGATATTGAAAAGATTGTCACAACCGGCAGCGTCCCCGAGGCGCTGGCCGCCTTGGCCGCAGACGAGAAAGCCGTGGTTATCGCCGGGGGCAGCGACGTGCTGATCAAAATCCGGGAGGGGAAGCTGGCGGGCTGCTCCTTGGTGAGCATCCACGGCATTGAATCCTTAAAGGGCGTAACCATGGAAACGGACGGGGCCATCGCCATCGGCCCGGGGAATACCTTCAGCGAGGTGGCGGAGCATCCCCTGATCCGCAAATATCTGCCCGCCTTGGGGGAGGCGGTGGACCAGGCGGGAGGACCCCAGCTGCGCAACATCGGCACCATTGGGGGCAACGTCTGCAACGGCGTTACCAGCGCGGATAGCGCCCCCATGCTGGTGGCCCTGAACGCCCAGCTGGAAATCACCAGCCTTAACGGCGTGCGCCGGGTAAAGCTGGAGGAGTTCTACGCGGGCCCCGGCAAAGTCCATCTGATCCACGGGGAGCTGCTGACCAAAATTTTGGTGGCGAAAGAGGACTACGAGGGCTTCAGCGGCCACTACATCAAGTACGCCATGCGCAACGCCATGGACATTGCCACCTTGGGCTGCGCCGTGCATGTGCGCCTGGAGGGCGGAAAAATCGCGGACGTGCGGCTGGCCTTCGGTGTGGCCGGGCCGGTGCCCGTGCGCTGCCGGGGGGCGGAGCAGGCCATTACCGGCCGGGAGCCTGATGAGAAAACCCGGAAGCTCTTTGGCGAAACCGCTTTGGGCGAGGTGAACCCCCGCACCAGCTGGCGCGCCAGCAAGGAGTTCCGCCAGCAGCTGGTACGGGAGCTTCCCGGCAGAGCGTTGGCCCAGGCCATCATCAACGGGGGAGGCGAGGCAAAATGAAAATCATTCATTTCACGGTGAACGGCAAGCTCACCGAGGTTGCGATAGACGAGCGGGAATCTTTGGCGGACACCCTCCGCAAGCGGCTGGGCCTCACCAGCGTCAAAAAGGGCTGCGAGGTGGGGGAATGCGGGGCCTGCACGGTGCTGGTGGACGGGAAGTCCATTGACAGCTGCATTTACCTGACGGTATGGGCCCAGGGCAGAAGCATCCTCACCGTGGAGGGTTTGCTGGGCCCTAACGGGGAGCTGAACCCCGTGCAGAAGGCCTTTGTGGAGGAGGCCGCCGTGCAGTGCGGCTTCTGCACCCCGGGCCTCATCATGACCGCCGTGGAAATCGTGGGCACCGGCAAGCTCTACACCCGGGACGAGCTGCGCAAGCTGATTTCCGGGCATTTGTGCCGCTGCACCGGGTACCAGAACATCCTCAACGCTGTGGAGCGGGTGGTGAACGAGACCCACAAGGCGGTAGGGAAGGAATAAAATAGGATTTTTCCGTAAGAGAAAGAAACCCCCAGGGCCGTGATGGAACGGGCCTTGGGGGTTTCTGGCCGATGCGCCGGCTTTGGGCTTACGCTTCCTCAAAATCCTCCTGCACCGGGGGCATGTGCTGGCACACCATCAGCAGGGCGTCCTCGCCGTTGTCCTCATAGTAGCGCTTGCGCAGCCCAAGGGCCAGAAACCCCAGGCTTTGGTAGAGGCTTTGGGCCGTCAGGTTGCTTTTGCGCACCTCCAGGGTCATGTACTGCACCCCCAAATTGGCGGCGTATTGCATCAAGGCCTGGGTGATGGCCTTGCCCAGACCCTTGCCCCTGTGGCTCTGGGCCACCGCCACGTTGGTGATGTGCCCTTCCTCAAAGATCATCCAGGCTCCGGCATAGGCTACGATCTCCCCGTCCAGCTCCGCCACCAGATACCGGGCGCATTTGTTCTTTTCCATTTCCTCCAAAAAGCTCTCCCGGCTCCAAGGGGTGGAGAAGGTGGCGACCTCCAGGGCGTGAACCTGGTCCACGTCCCCGGCGGTCATACGCCGGATATGCCAGGTGCCTTTTTCATCCTTTAGGATCATGCGGGCCCCGCTTTCCCTAGGGCCGCGCTCCTGGCCCGCTCCGCCTGGGGAGCCCGCAGGTACTGAGGCTGGAGGGCCAGGTAATCTCCGGCTTGGTTTTGATAGACCTGGGCCAGCGCCGCCACGGAGGCGGGACGCAAAAAGGAGAGGTGGGCTGGCAAAAAGCGGGTCCGCTCCCCCAGCAGCGCCTCCAAAGCGGCCCGGTATTTCAGTACCCCGTCCCCCAGAAAGCAGAGGGGTTCCCTGGGCCCGGCCACCGCCAGGCATTCCTTCACAAACAAGGACAGCTCCAGGGCTTGGTTGTCCAAGACCCGGGGGGGAGGCATCCCGGCCCGGAAGGCCGCGCCGTACACCTGGCCGGCCCGGGCGTCCTGGATGGGGCAGAGCAGCGCGCCTTCCAGGCTCACCCCCGCCGCCAGGGCCTCCAAAGCGTCCACCCCCAGGCAAGGCTTGCCCGCCCCGTGGGCCATGCCCTTTATCAGGCTCACCCCGATGCGCACCCCGGTGAAGGAGCCGGGCCCCGTCACCGCCGCGTACAGGCCGATATCCCCAATGTCCAGGCCGCTGCGGGTAAGGGCCTCCTCCACCATGGGCAGGAGGCTTACCGAATGGGTCATGGAATTGACGGCGGCCCCTTCGTAGGCCACCTGCCCCTGCCGGAGCACCGCCACCCCCGCCACAGGGCCCGAGGTATCCACTGCCAACAAATTCAATGGGTCTCCTTCTTCCCTTGTTCCTCCCAGCTGAGGGAATCCAGTTCCCGGAAGCCCCCCATGGGCTCCAGCAGGACCTCCCGGGCTTCCTCCCCCAAGGGGGTCAGCGTCACCATCAGGTGCCGGGGAGGGATGGCCTCCGGGACCCGCTGGGGCCATTCCACCACCGCCACCCCGTCCCCCTGGAGGTATTCCTCCATGGACAGCTCGTACAGCTCCCCCGGGTCCTGGAGCCGGTACCAGTCGAAATGGTACAGGGGAACCCGGCCCGATTCATACACCTGCAAGATGGTAAAGGTGGGGCTGGCCACCGTCTCCCGCACCCCTAATCCCCGGGCGACGCCTCGGGCCAGCTCGCTCTTTCCGGCCCCCATATCCCCGTACAGCAGCAGCGCGTCCCCGGGGCAAAGCTGGGCCGCCAGGGCCTGCCCCAAGGCCCGGGTCTGGGCGGCGCTTTGGGTGGTATAACGCATCATTTTTCCGCCTTTTCCTCCCCTGAGCGTTGAACCCGGGCCGTTGCGCCCGTGGCCCCCCGCCGGATTCCCTTGCCGTTTCCGTGGAGCAGGGGGGACAGGGGTTTGTACATCATGGTGCCCACAATGCTGATGGCCACCCATTTCAGCAGGTTAAAGGGCCCGGTGATATACAGCACGAACTTCCACAGGCTGTCG
>JARKQO010000134.1 GCA_029974855.1 Eubacteriales bacterium | reverse complement strand
ACCAGCATCACCGGCATGCCCAGCTCCCTGGCCTTTTCATACACAAAGCGCCCCGCCGTGCTGGTATAGGGCTCGTCCTCCCGCCAAATCTCCTGATCCAGGGTCTCCACGTCAATCTTCACCTGGGGCCAAATCTTGTGGCTGGTGACCCCCGTATGCCCGATCACCGCGTCCATATACTCCTGCTCGTCAAAGGCCTTCTCCTGGAAGCAGGAGGAAATGGTGTGCAGCTCCTTGTCCCCGGGCTTGACCCGGTTCACGGTGCACACAATGGCGCTGCTGTCCAGGCCCCCGGAGAGGGTGCAGCCCACCGGCACGTCGCTGCGCAGGCGCAACCTTACGGCCTGCTCAAAGAACGCCCGGAACCGCTCCACGCTCTCCCCGTAGGATGGGGCCATCCCCCTGCCCTTTGGCTCCTTGCTTTCCCTTCCCAGCTCGTACCATTTTTCCACCGTAAGGGTATTCTCCCCCAGGCGGTAAACCATGTTGTGGCCGCCCGGCAGCTGCTTCACCTCCGCAAAGCAGGTCTGCTCGCAGTAATCCATCTCCCCGGTGGTCAAAAAGGCCAGCAGAATCCCTTCGTTGGCCCGCACAGGCTTGGGCATCTGGGTCCACAGCTCCTTGATCTCGCTGCCAAAATACAGCCCCTGGGGGCTATCCCAATAGTACAAGGGCTTGACCCCAAAGCGGTCCCGGCTGAAAAACACCGTCCGCTCCGCCTGGTCATACAGGGCGAAGGCCCACATCCCGTTGAAGCGCTCCACGCAGGCCGGCCCCCACTGGGCATAGGCCGCCAGCACTACCTCCGTGTCCGTTCCGGTCTGGAACCCATAGCCCAACGCCGCCAGCTCCCGGCGGATCTCCAGGTAATTGTACACCTCGCCGTTGTAGGTGATCACATACCGGCCCCCGTAGTGCATGGGCTGGCCCCCTTCGGGCCGCAGGTCCAGAATCGCCAGGCGGCGGTGCCCAAAGGCCACTTCGTTATCAGAGAAAAACCCTTCCCCGTCCGG